>CAZDMM010000035.1:0-20323 GCA_964505845.1 uncultured Caldilineaceae bacterium | reverse complement strand
CAAAGCCAGGCGCTGGGCAATCTGCGGGTGCTGCTAACTAGCCTGCGCCAGGCATTGGGACCATGTCTGACCATCACCCGGCAGACCGTGGCCTTTAACCCAAACAGCCCCTATTGGCTGGATGTGGCCGAATTAGAGAAGGGCATAGCTGCCGCTCGCACCCAGCGTCAGAGCGGCACCCTCTCGCCGGAGGGAGTGGCTCAGTTGGCGCAAGCTCTGGCCCTTTACCAGGGCGACTTTCTGTTGGGCTTCTATCTGCGCGGCAGCCGCGGCTTTGAGGAATGGCTGGTCACGGAGCGGGAACGGCTGCGGCTGAAGGTGACTGAGGCGTTTTATGACTTGATCGCCGCTTATCTCAACCTGGGGGAGTACTCCGCCGGGATCGAGCAGGCCAGGCGTTTGTTACAGCTTGACTCTTTGCAAGAAGAAGCCCATCGCCAGCTTATGCGGCTGCTAGCCTACAGCGGCCAGCGCAGCGCTGCCCTGGCCCAGTACAACGCCTGCCGCCGGGTCCTGGCCGATGAGCTGGGCGTAGAGCCAACGCCGGAGACCACCGCCCTGTACGAGCGTATCCGTACTGGGGAGTTGGGCACGCTTTGCGCGCCTTCGGCGGGGGCAGAGGGGCAGGGGAGCGGGGGGGAAACGCAAAGTATCTCCTCTGCACCCCGGCGCCCCCGCCCCCTTGCCCAGGATTGGGGTGAAGCCCCGGAAATCGGCGCTTTCTACGGGCGGCAAGCTGAACTGGCTGAGTTGGAGCAATGGCTCGTGGCCGACCGCTGCCGCGTGGTGGCTATCTTGGGGATGGGCGGTGTGGGCAAGACCGTATTGGCAGCCACATTGACCCACACCCTGGCCGGTCAATTTGACTCCGTCATCTGGCGCTCCTTGCTCAACGCCCCGCCCCTGGCCGAGATTTTGTGGGGCTGCCTCCAATTTCTCTCCGCTCAACAGATAACCGACCTGCCCGACAGCCTGGACGAGCGGCTGGCCTTGCTGCTGGATCAATTGCGCCAGCGCCGCTGCCTGCTGGTGCTGGATAATCTGGAAACCATTCTCCAAAGCGGCGAGAGGGCCGGGTATTACCGTCCTGGCTATGAAGAATACGGCCAGCTTATCCAACGGCTGGGCGAGGCCAGGCACCAGAGCTGTTTGCTGCTGACCAGCCGGGAAAGACCCAAGGGCTTTGCCCGCCTGGAAAGAGATACGGCCCTGGTACGCTCGCTGCAATTGGCCGGGCTGGAATCAGAGGCAGGGCAAGAAATTTTGAAGACACGGGATCTCTCCGGCTCGACCGCCGCTAAGGCCGCCCTGGTTAAACGCTATTCCGGTAATCCACTGGCTTTGAAGTTGGTAGTGGAGACCATCCACGAGCTTTTTGCCGGTGACATTACCGCTTTTCTGACGGAAGAAACCCTCGTCTTTGACGATATTCGGGATGTGCTGGACCAACAGTTTGCCCGCTTGTCGGTGCTAGAGCGAGAGATTATGTTCTGGCTGGCCATTGAACGCGAGGCGGTTTCAGCCGAGGCTGTGTGGGATAATTTGCTTGGCCCGGAGTCGCGGCGGGCCTTCCTGGAAGCGTTACGTTCCTTGCAGCGGCGCTCGCTGCTGGAAAAGAGTGGCGACGGTTTCGCCTTGCAGAATGTGGTCACCGAGTACACCACCGACCGTCTGATTGCGCAAATTTGCCAGGAAATCGAAACCGAGACCCTGGACCTCTTCATCAGCCACGCTCTGCTAAAGGCCCAGGCTAAGGAGTACGTCCGGCAGAGCCAAGTTCGTCTCATTCTCCAACCCATCGCCGAGCGGCTGCTTGCCCGTTTAGGCCAAACAGGGATGGAGACACAGTTGAAGCGACTCCTGACCACGTTGCAAGGAGAAGCGCCGCTGGCTCCAGGGTATGCCGGGGGTAATATCCTCAATCTTTTGCTCCACTTGGGAGTTGAGATACGGGGCTACGACTTTTCCCGGCTCGCGGTCTGGCAGGCCTACTTACGAGGTGTGCAGTTACCTGAGGTCAATTTCGCCGGGGCTGATTTTAGCCGGTCGGTCTTTACCGATACCTTTGGTCCGGTGTATTCGGTTACTTTTAGCCCGACGGTCAGCTTTTGGCCGTGGGGACAGCGGAAGGTGAGGTTCGCTTATGGCAGATGCCCGCTGGTCAACCAGTTGGCATTTGTCCGGGGCACAGCCATGCTGTTTCCTCCGTCGCTTTTAGTCCCAATGGAGAGACTTTGGCCAGTGGTAGTGGCGACCAGACAATCCGCCTGTGGAATACCCGCACCAGGCATATCCTCCACACCTTGCATGGGCATACCCATCATATCCAATCTGTCACTTTTAGCCCCACTGGAGAAATCCTGGCCAGTGGTAGTGGTGACCAGACAATCTGCCTATGGGATACTCATTCCGGGCAGATCCTCCACACTCTGTATGGGCATACCGATTGGGTCTTGTCCGTCGCTTTTAGCCCCGATGGAGAAAGCTTGGCCAGCGCCAGTGCGGATCAGACAGTTCGGCTATGGGATGTAAAAGCCGGACAAGTTTTGCATACCTTGCACGGGCACACCCATCGGGTCCACTCCGTCGCGTTCAGCCCTGGCGGAGAGATTGTGGTCAGTGGAGGCGACGACCAGACGGTGCGCCTGTGGAATGCCCGTAGTGGCCAGGCCTTACATACCCTACACGGGCATAGCAGTTGGGTCTATTCCGTCGCGTTCTGCCTCGATGGAAAAACCCTGGCCAGCGCCAGTGCGGATCAGACAGTTCGGCTATGGGACGCCCACACTGGGCAGGCGCTGCATACCCTACACGGACATAGTGATGACATCTATTCCGTCGCTTTTAGCCCGAATGAAGAATTCCTGGCCAGTGGCAGTGCGGATCAGACAGTTCGACTATGGGACGCTCATACTGGGCAGGCCCTCCGCGCCCTGCACGGATATATGAATTGGGTTTTCTCTGTCGCCTTCAGCCCCGATGGAAAAATCCTGGCCAGTGGCGGGGATGATCAGATAGTCCGGCTATGGAATGCTCATACCGGGCAAGTCCGGTGTACCTTGCACGGGCATACTGATGACATCTATTCCGTCGCTTTTAGTCCTGATGGAAAAATCCTGGCCAGTGGCTCTGGAGACCAGACAGTCCGCTTATGGGACGTAAACGCCGGGCAAGCTCTGCACACCTTGCATGGGCATACCGACTGGGTCTATTCTGTCGCTTTTAGCCCCGATGGAAAAACCTTGGCTAGTAGTAGTTATGACCAGACAATATGCCTGTGGGACGCCCACACCGGGCAAATTCTACGCACCCTGCATGGGCATACCGATCGAGTCTTGTCTGTCGGATTCAGCCCTGATGGAGAGACTTTGGTTAGTGGCAGTTATGACCAGACAATCCGCTTATGGAATGTCCATACTGGGCAAGCCCTACACACCCTGCATGGGCATACTGATTGGGTTCACTCCGTCGCCTTCAGCCCCACCGGAGAAATCGTGGCCAGTAGCAGCGACGACCGAACAGTGCGTTTGTGGAATGTTCGTACCGGCCAAGCCCTACAGGTCCTATATGGGCATACTGATGACCTCCATTCTGTCGCCTTTAGTCCCGATGGAGAGACACTGGCCAGCAGCAGCGATGACCGGACGGTGCGCTTGTGGGACGTAAATACCGGGCAGACTCTCCACATCCTCCAGGAGCATACTCGTGGAGTCTTTTCTGTCACCTTTGGCCCCGATGGAAAGACCTTGGCCAGTGGCAGCACTGATGAAACCATCAAGTTCTGGGACGTGCGGACGGGCCAGTGTCTGCAAACCTTGCGCGCTGCTGGCCCTTACACTGGGATGAACATTACCGGGGCAACCGGGTTGACGGAAACCCAGCGGGCGGCGCTGAAGGCGTTGGGAGCGGTGGAGAATAGTCATTTTACTGGCGCCACCTCGCGCCGGGGTTGGGCCAGTTCACACAGGCCAAAGAGAATCGTCAAACACAGGTAGCCAATCGTAATGGGTGAGAAGGATAATCCAATCTGCTCGGCGTGGATTAAGCCCACCAGCGAGAGGGCAAAGGCAAAAAAGCTGAAGAGCATGGCTTTACGCAGGTCGCCGTCAATGAGAAAAGCCACAATAGACCCCCACAGCAAGCCGGTAATGATAGCGCCGTGAGAGAGCAAACCATAGCTCTGAAAGTAGACGCCCTGGTTATCGGCCAGCCGTGAGGCTAAAGCCGGTGTGACCGCGCCTTGACGCAGCACTTCCAACAACGTCCCATCGAGTTGCTTTTTCAACAGGTCGGCCATATGGGGGATCAGGGCGATGGCAATGGCCGCACCATGGGCCGGAGGAGTGGCCTGGAACGCATACTGAGTCATCACAATCCCCACAAAGACCAAAAGCGGCGCTATCCCCGCGGCCGGAATGAGCTGTTGTAAAAAGGCGAGGAGACCAATCAGGCTGGCTCCACACAGAAACAGGCCGGTGATGAGGGCATAATTGGCTCGTGCGCCCATCTGTTTGCAAGCCGGATGGCCCAGATAAATGGTGGTGGGAAAGGGTGAGCCAAAGAGCGCTCCCAGGCAGGTACCCAGGCCGTCTACCCAGACCGAGGTGCGCATATCATAATTATCGCCGGCGGCCTGAGCGCTTTTGACGTTGCCAATAGCTTCGATGAAATTATAAATTTCGATGGGCAGCAGCACCACCAAAAGTTCAGGCCGGCTCCAGAGTAATTGCAACCCCACCCACAGATCACCAATCACAGGCACAGGTAGATAAAAGCCAGACTCGGCGAAACTGATTTTAGCTTGACCGGTAAAGAAGCCCAGCCCCACCCCCAACCCCAGAGCGACCAGCCCGGCGGGCAAACGGAGGGGGAATTGGTAACGTCCAATCAAACCCAGCAAGACCACAAAGAGCACCGGCAACCCAATGATAGGTTTGGCAAAGATGATGGCGCTGGGGATCATGGCAATCCACACAATGGCCACCCCGGCAATCGTACCCAACAGCCCAGCCCGTGGGGTAATCCGCTCCAGCCACGGGCCGATAAATGCGCCGCTCATCTTGATTAGACCACTCAAGAAGGCCGCCCCCAAGCCAACCCGGTAAGCCAGGATAGGGTCGTTGCTGGCAAAATAAACCGGCCCCATAATGGCAAACAAGTAGACAAACATCACCGGGGTCGAGATACCGTAGGGCAGGGCAGTTACGTCAGTGCGCCCCTCGGCTCTGGCCAATTTGAGGGCCAGGTAAGCAAAGACACCCAGGCCGGCCAGCAGCGTCACCCCGACGCCCGGCAAAATTTTGCCAAAGACCACCTCTGGGGCAAAGTGAAAGGTGCCAATCAAAATGGCCGGGAGCAACACAATTTTGGCTAAATTATCGGTGGTTAGGGTCAGAAAGCCGTTCCAGTCGCCCTTTCTAAATTGAAAGGTCTGGACTGTGCTTATTTGTTGTGATAGTATGCTCATCATTATCTCCCCTCTCACTGTTCGGAAACTCTGCGGTATCTTTATTCTACAGAAATCCTGCTCTTGACTCCCGGCCAGGGTTTAAAGCCGCCCGCTTGCCTGTCAGGAGTATAGCGAGGTAAATCTTCCCCAATCCCGGCCTTTCCCGGTATTTTAAGGAGCGGCGACAGCCAATGCAGCCTAATATCGGTGAAAGGTTCTGGCCCAGTTGCGGTAAACGTCGCCACGCTGGAAACCTGAGCAGATAGTGGGGTTACAGTTTGTGTTGCCATGATCATCCTCCTACAAAATAGCTTGGTTCATATCACTGCGAGGCCAAAGGCCGAAGCAGTCTCCTGGTGGGAAGCGGCGGGGATTGCTTCGGGCTGTGCCCTCGCAATAACATTTTCACACTTCCCACACCCTCACCTCGGCCTCGATCTCGGTTTGGCCCAGCGCCCGCGCCACCGAGATGCGGTGATGCCCATCCCGCACAAAATAGATGTTTCCTACTTGCACCAATTCCACTAGCGGCAGCACCACCCCTAACTCTCTGACCATAGCCACCCGCAACCAGCGGCTTTCGCTGTGACCCTGGAGCGGATAAAAAGCTCGATCAAAATCCCGGCAGCGTCCCTGGCTACCCTGAATCTGGTCAAGGGCCACCATTTGTACCCCAGCCGAGTAGCGATTTTCGATGTGGCGACTCGCTTCCGCCTCCGCCAGGTTGAGCAAATCAGACGAACGCCGAGTCAAGGCTGACCTCATCCGCCGCAGCCACCCTTTCAGCCAAGCCCGTTGATATAGACTCACCGCCGCCCCTTTGGCCCGTCTTTCGGTCTCAGCTCGATTATCTCTGAAACCAAGTTTTGTTTACCCGGTTAATTGCAACATATATCCACACTCGCTTTTACAGGCTGATTATTTCCTAAATTTATCTCTACAAATTGCGCTTGATCTCGCTCTCGACCTAAAAAAGCAACGTTTTGTGGAAACATTTCGCCTCCCCTTTTTATGGATCACCTTTTAAAGCAAACTTTGTTAATTGATGGTTCTGGAATAAAATATAAGCCATCCCTATTTAGAAATTAGCTCAAAAACTGTTCGGAATTTGTTCGGCGCGTATGGATATTATTTACCGCATCCGGCTATTGGGGAATATCCAGGTTGAAAAAGAGGGAACGCCCATCCGAGATTTCGAGTCTCGCAAATCACTGGCTCTGCTGGGCTACCTGGCCCGGCAAAGTGAGCCGGTTTCTCGCAGCCAATTGGCCGGCCTTTTCTGGGGTGACAAAGAGGAACAACGCGGCCGGCGCAACCTCAGCCGCGAGTTGAGCCAGCTTTCGGCCCGTTTGCCCCATTGCTTTCAGGCCGACTATTACACCGTTCAGTTTCAGCCACCTCCTTCTGTTTGGGTAGATACGATTGCCTTTGAGGAGCTGCTTAAGAGCAGCAGGGGAGATGAGGTGCAAGGGGGCAGGGGAGAGGTTTTCTCCTCATCTCCCCTGCCCCCCCGCTCCTCTGCCCTTCTCACTGAGGCTGTCACGCTCTACCGGGGCCAATTCATGGCCGGCTTTTATCTGGATGACTGCCCGGAGTTTGAAGCCTGGCTTTTGAGCGAGCAAGAAGCCTGGCAGCGCCAGGTCACCCAGGTTTTGGATAAACTCATCAATTATCATGCCTCTCAGCAGCAAGACGAGCCGGCCCAGGCCTATGCCCGGCGCTGGCTCATGCTGGAACCCTGGCAAGAACAGGCCCATCGTTACCTCATGCGGCTGTTGGCCCGCAACGGCCAGCGCCCGGCCGCCCTGGCCCAGTATGAAACCTGCCGCCGCGTTTTAGACGAAGAATTGGCTGTTGAACCCTCGACAGAGACGGTAGCGTTGTACGAGCAAATTAGAGCCGGCGAGTTGAGCAGGGGAGCAGGGGAGACAGGGAGCAGGGGTGAAATTTTCACCTCTGCTCCCCTGCCCCTCATCACCCTTGCATCTTCCTCGCCTCCCCTCAAAATACCCACCCCTGCCACCCCGATGATTGACCGCGAAGAGGAACGCTCCCAAATCGCCGCTCGCTTGGCCGATCCGGCCTGCCGTTTATTAACCCTGATCGGCCCCGGCGGCATTGGCAAAACCCGGCTGATGATCCAGGCTTCGTTGGAAGCAGCCCAACACCTCAGCCGCCAACATTATGAGCACGGCATTTACTTTATTCCGCTAGACCCGCTCAGTTCAGCCGAATTTTTGGCCCCCACCATAGCCGACGTCCTGAACTTTTCATTTTACAGCGGGGCTGATCCTCTCAACCAACTGCTTGGCTACCTCCGCGAGAAACGAGTCCTCCTGGCGCTGGATAACTTTGAACATCTCCTCCTCCCCCCTGAGGGGGGGATGAAAGGGGGCGTGGATTTGGTAGCTGACATCCTCCAGCATGCCCCTCAAGTTAAAATTTTGGCCGCTTCACGAGAACGGCTAAATTTACAGGGAGAATGGATTTTGCCGGTACAGGGGTTGAGCACGCCCCCCACCGCCGATGAGACGCCCGGCCCCGCCGACTCCCCGGCGATACAGTTGTTTTTGCAGCAGGCCCGGAGTGTGCAGCCCGGCTTCTCCCCTACAGCCGAGGACAAAGGCCACATCCGGCGCATCTGCCAGTTGGTTGAGGGCATCCCGCTGGCTATTGAACTGGCCGCCGTCTGGGTGCGGCTGCTCTCGTGCCAGGAAATCGCCGCGGAAATAGAGCGCAACCTGGATTTTTTGGCTACTCCACTACGCAACGTCCCGGAACGGCATCGCAGTTTGCGGGCCGTGTTTGACCATTCCTGGCAACTGCTCTCGGCCAAAGAAAGGCGAGTCTTCCGGCAACTATCGGTTTTTCGGGGGGGGTTCCGGCGCGAAGCTGCCGAACAGGTGGCCGGGGCCTCGCTGCCTTTACTGCTGGCGCTGGTGGATAAATCCCTATTGCGCCCGCCGGAGCAAGGCCGCTATCTGCGGCATATGCTGCTGTGGCAGTACGCCATTGAAAAGCTGGAGGAGCTGCCGGGAGAAAAAGAACAGACTCAGGCGCGCCATTGTGACTACTACGCCGCCTTTTTGCAGCAGCGCACGGCGCCGCTCACCGGCGGCAATCAAAAAGATACCCTGGCCGAAATTGGCGCGGAAATCGAGAACATCCGCTTAAGCTGGCGCTGGGCCATTGCTCAAGGCCGGCTGGCCGCCATCGAGCAATCCCTGGACAGCCTGTTCCACTTTTATGATATGCGTAGCTGGTTTAAGGAAGGAGCGGAGGCGTTTGGGTTAGCCGCTGCCAGTTTAGCCGAGGAGACAAGGAGGCGAGGAGGCGAAGACGCGAAGACGCGAGGAGGCGGGAAGGCGAGGGGGGAAGAAGAAAATCGTAAATCGTTAATCGTTAATCGTAAATCGCAAATTGTTCTTGGCAAGCTATTGGCTCGCCAGGGTTGGTTCACCTTTCAACTAGGCCAGCACGAACCGGCCAAAGCCTTGCTGCAAGAAGCTTTAGCTTTATTACGCCAGGTCAATCTCAAAAATAACCAACAATCTCTAATACCCTCGCGGGCACACGTCTCCAATCTGCCAAAGGCACACACAGCGCAATCTCCCCTCATCTTCCCCCTCAACTATTTGGGCGCAGTCTACCGGCATTTGGGAGAATATGATACCGCCCGACAATATTTGGAGGAGAGTCAAACCATTTGTCAGGAGCTGGGCGACCAGGCCGGTTTGAGTATTGCGCTCACCATTTTGGCCCAAATTGCCCATTTGCAGGGCGACTACGGCCGGGCCAGGCAGCTTGGCCGGGAGAGTTTGACCCTCAAGCGGCGCATTGGCGATTATTGGGGCATAACCTTCTCGCTCAATATTTTGGGGCAAATTGCTTATGCCTTAGAGGATTATGGAGAAGCCAAAGAGTTTTTTCAGGAGAGTCTGGCTATTTGCCAGGCCATTGATGACCGGCGCGGGACGGGCCTGTGCCTTAACTACCTGGGAGATGTCGTCGGTAAAATGGGCGAAGCGCGGGGAGCGCAGCAGCTTTACCACGAAAGCCTGGCAACTTTTCGAGAAATAGGCAACCAGATGGGGATCATTGCCACGCATGTTAAGCTGGGCTTCAATGCCGATACGCTGAAAGAGTATGCCGCTGCCAGAACCTACTTTCGCCAGGCGCTCCGTCTGGGTCTTCAACTTCAAGCTCTGCCTGCCGTTTTAGATGTGTTGGTAGGTGAGGCCATGCTCATCATTCACACCGGCCTGGACAAACCACACCGGGCTATGGAAATTTTAGCCCTGGCCTTTAGCCACCCGGCCAGCAGCCGCGAAAATCAGGACAGAGCCGCCCGTCTGCTGGCCGAGTTGGAGAGCCAGATGTCACCGGAAGCCGTGAAAGCCGCCCAGGCTGCCGCCCTCCCCTCCAATTTGGAACAATTAGTGCAAACTATCCTGGCTGACCGGTCAGCTTAATCACTTTACCGGCCGGCGCGGAGCAGCGGACTCTGGCGAATTTCCAGGTCAAGCCAATCCAAAAAATCGGCAGCGGCTAAGGCAAGCTCAACCCGGCGCAGCTCCGTCACGGTTGAGTTGGCCGGTCCCAGTTGTTTAGCCCAGGCAGTCGCCAATTCACCGGCATCGAGATGGGTGGGGTGCTGCACAAAGCGGGTCAACAAAGCCGCAGCGCCATGCTTTAAGAAATGCTCATCAAACAGTGAGGCGGCTAACTCTGGATGGCGCCTGCTGAAGGTAGTGTAAACGCGTTCTACCGCTCGGTGCAAGGCCCACTGTTGTAACCGAAACGGCGCTTTAAGGGCGGGCGGCAGCCAGGCTAACATCTGCCGGGTTAAAGGCTCCATCACCTCTTCGCTCACAAGGTTTAGGATTTGATAGGGTCTGGCATTGGTATCTTGAGTAGTCATCGTATTCTCCTTATAATTGTGCCTAACCGATTTGGTTTGATCTTGAGTTTAAGCAATCCCAATGGTCTGCTCCCAGGGGAGTGGGCCGGCCAACCTTAAAACGGTCACTTCCGCCTCGATGGCCTGCTCGCTCCGCGCTTTAGCCACCGAAATGCGATGATGCCCATCTTCCACAAAATACACCTCGCCCACCTGGATCAGGGCTACCGGCGGCAGGGTTTTGCCATGCTGTCGGGCTAAGGCGACCCCTTGCCAGCGCTGCTCATTGTGGTTACGGAGTGGGCGAAAGTTGGCGTCAAAATCAAAACAGCGGGCCGGGCTGGCGCTCCCGCGCACCTGGGCTAACCGCACCGTTTGTTTCCCGGCGTAGTGATAATCCAGGGTGGGGCAAGCGGCCTGAATTTCAGCTAAATTGAGCAAACGGCGGGAGCGGCCGGTCAAAACTGACCATACTTTACCGGCCCAGTTATAGTTATAAAGATAGCCAGAAAGTTGCATTGTTGCCTCCTGTTGAATCAACCACCGAAGTATGCCTGTACTATAAACCAGGGCTGTTTGGAAGGAGGCTCAAAAACTGTTCGGAAACTGTTCGGAAGCTGATTTGATGGTCAAAATAGATAAAAAAAACGGCCTCGCCCCCAGGAAGGGAGGAAGCCGTTTTGGCTGGTGTCCAAACCGGGTTTGGACACCCATTTGCGTGGCGAAACTGGATTTCGCCACGAGGGGTAAGCTTAATTGACCATTACTGTACCGTCACCTCCAGGCCCGGCTCAAAACGTTTCCAGCCGGCGTCGGAACTGAGGCAGGCCTCTTTGCGATTGAAGCAGATGGACAATTGGAGCTTGTAAATTCCGGGCGCGGCAAAAGCCAGTCCATCCTCATGCCGAAAAGTTTGGCCGGCCTGGATCAGGCCGTTATCCCAACTGGTTTGAAAGCGGCCGGTGCTGTCCAGCAGGCCCAAAATCCCAAAAGGCACAGGTTCATTGGTCAGGTTAGTGACCTGCATGCTCACAAAGACCTTCTCGCCCACCGCATAGGTATTGTGGCCATCACGGAAGCTAATCACAACCTGCACGCTGTCGGGGTCGGCCATTTGGTTAAAAACCAGCCTGGTAAATTGACCGCCCATGTTAAGCTCAAAATTTTGGCCCATAAATTGAATTTTGTAGAGGCCAACAATATTAGCATAAGTTTCAAAACCACCCGGCCCATGTTCCGGCTTGCTGCCGCTGGTTAACTGGTCCACCACGCCATCCGGTTTAATCACCGTCACCCGTTCATTCTTTACCCCAATATCCCCCACCAGCAGGGGCAAACCCGCTCCTGTGGTCAGAGTATACGTCCACCGGCTGGCCGGTTTTTCCACCTGCAGCGCAGCCGGTTCAGCCTCGGGCAAGCGCACCGAGGCGCTGACCGCCGTAAAACCGGCCGCCGACGCCTCCGGTGCTGTCGCCGCAGCCGCCACCGCCGGGATGGCGCTCTCTGCTGCAGGCATCTGGGGCGGCGGCGATGATTGGGTGAAAAATTCAGGGCCAATCACCTGCTGAAAGGCAGCCAGGCGGTCCATAATCGGCCCCAAATGCTCAAAGGTTTCCCACTCCGGCTTGCCCGCCGCCCCGGTGACAAACAGGCAGGCCCCCATCACAAAGTCATCTTTCATGATCTCGCTGTTGTACCATAGCAAACTATGCCAGTAATCATCCACCGGGATGGGGGTAGGGGCTACGCCGCCGGGGATGTCGCGGGGCACAGTACATTCTTTGGCCCACGGTCCAATATCCAGCGAAGGGCCGCCCCACACCCCCTGGGTCATGCCACATTCGGTGATGATGACGGTGTGCCTATCGCCGTACTGCTGGCGGATGCCGTTGTTCATTACCCGGCGATAGCGCAGACAGCGCCACATGCCATCGTTGCCGCGCCCCTCGCCGCCGGGCACACGGTTGTGCATTTCAACCGGCCCATTCAGCCCAATCTGGTGCAGCCGGTCCATCGTCGGCCAATCATACTCATGAAAGCCCAGATATTTGTAGGTTTCTAGCGTGCCGGGGTAAAGTTTGAGCCACTGCGGGCCGTTGCCGTTGCCTTGACCAAAATTAAAGGCGACAGGTTCAAACCCGGCCGCCTGCATTTTTTGCCCAAAGGCAACCTGATACTCATCGTATAGCTTCTGGGTATTCTCATCCGTCCACTCCGGGAACACCTCGTTGAGCGACTCCCAGGCGTGGAAAATTGGCTGGCCGTTGAGGTGATGCCGCTCCTGGTTAACCTCCTCCCGCAGAATGCGCTCGGCCATCTCAACGCCCTTTTGCCGGGCGGCCTGGGCCGTGCCGCCGCTCAACTGCCCAAAGTCCTGGGGATGGACAAACAGCCGGCCCATCAGAAAAACATCCGGGATTTCTTGGCGGATGCGCTTCATCACCTCCACGCTAAAATCAAGCGTTTTAACCACCCGGGGCCGCAAACGAAAAACGGCCTCAAACGCATCTTGTCTGGGGCCGGTAATGTGAAAGCCAAATTTGTGGTTGTAAAATGTATCAAATTTGTGGTATTTCTGATGGTACATCATCCCTCCAAGATATTCTTCAAGCCAACGTAGAAATATAATCCTTCAGAAAAGTTTTCGCCGGGACGGGCCTTGCCGCCCTGCTGCGGGTTAGGAAATTTTTTCCTTTATTTTTCATCCCCAAATCCCCTAATCCCGGCCAAAATGATTTAAAAAACTACTCCGGGTACTTATATTAACAGATGGGCTAATCATATCACGGCCTAAAGTTAAAGTCAATGAAAATGAAGTAGGGCAAGTCGCTGACTTGCCCTGACAAAAAAATTGCCCAGGATGTGGTGGGAACGGCCAACCCTGGGCTGAAGAAGGAAGGAGATGCGCGAGGTGCTCGCGATTTGTTGGTTCAACTATATGATTAATTTGGTTTTTTTGCATCGGCCAATAAGCGACCATTTCGGCTAAACCCTATGCGCGGCATTGCCTAAGCCAAATGGCGTAGGGCAAACGTAGGGTAAACATTGACTAAATAGAACGGACGTACTATAGTGAAGAGAAAAAGAGCAGAGGAACGGAGGAGCAGGGGTAATGATTTCTCCTCCGCTCCTCTGCTCCCCTGCTTTTGGCTTATTAGTTATTTTTGGAACGGAGAAAATCATGTCTATTCAAAATGATAACATCCCCATCTGGCTCATCCAGAACGGCTGGCGAGAAATTCTGGCCCGCATTTTTAGCGGCTTTGAACCCAAACTCAACGTCTCGCCGGAGTGGCTCATCAACCCTGCCACCAAACGCCATCTCAAACTTGATTTGCTCTACCTGGATATTGGGGTAGCGGTACGTTTTGAAGGCGCCGAAGTCAAACAGCGCCGCCGCCGCGCCAGCCTGGAAGAGGAAGAACAACAGCAAACCCGCGATTACGCCCGCGTGGAGGTCTGCCGGGCGCACGGAATTGACCTGATTGTGGTTGACCTGGCCGCCGAACAGCCCAAAATCACCTTTCAAGAGATTGACATGGCTCTCAGCCGGGCCAAACAACGGCTACAAGACCCTGCCTTGCTTCAAAAAATCACCCAGGCTCGCGCCGCCGCCGCTAACCTATCGCGGCAGGCGGCCACCTACGGCAGTTTCAAACTGTACGCCGATTTGTGGCAGGACCGACAGTACCAGGCGACTCCTGCCAAAAGCGCAGCTTCGCCTCCTCCAAACACCGCTTTCATGCCCGGCATGGAAGTGGAACATTCCGCCTTTGGCCCTGGCGTCATTATCGCCGCCACCCCCAGCGGCAGCGATACCCTGCTGACGGTTGACTTTATCACCGCCGGCCAAAAAACGTTGGCTGCCAGCCTGGTGAGAGATAAATTACGAGTGCGTTAACCACCTTCCGGGAAGGTAAAGGGCAATTGTCCTCTCACTAGCCAGCTTAACAATTTAATGGTATGATTACCCCTGTAATTAACAATACCCAGTAGATCCAAATTCTGGAGTGACAAAGCTGTGCTTTGTCAGCCAAAGCTGTGCTTTGACACCCCAGAAAGGGGAATTTTTGGATCCACTGATACCCTATGATGGTAAGGCAATGTGGCAAATCTACCATACTCCTCGCTCCCTCGCCGAAGCGCTCCAATTATTAGCTGATTATCAAACCGAGGCCCGTGTGGTGGCCGGAGGCACCGATTTACTGGTCGAAATCGAGCGCGGGCTGCGCCGTCCCAAAGTTTTAATTGACATTTCACGCCTGCCCGGCCTGGATACCATTACTCTGGACAACCAACAGTTTCATGTGGGGCCGCTGGTCACGCACAACCAGGTAGTTGGCTCAAAACTGTGCGTGGAGCGAGCCTTCCCCCTGGCCAAAGCCTGTTGGGAAGTCGGCGCGCCCCAAATTCGCAATCGCGGCACAGTAGCCGGCAACCTGGTCACCGCCTCACCGGCCAACGATACTATCCCGCCGCTAATTGCGCTCGACGCGACGGTGACGCTGCAAAGCCTGCGCGGCAGCCGCACCCTGCCCTTAAAAGAATTTTTTATAGGGGTGCGCCAAACGGCGCTGGAACCGGATGAGCTGCTGGTAGATATTTCCTTTCCGGCAATGGCCAGCTACCAGATTGGAACCTTTCTCAAATTGGGCCTGCGCCGCGCTCAAGCCATCTCCATTGTCAATGTGGCGGTCGTTTTGAGTCTGCTGGCCGACACCGTGACCCAGGCCCGGATTACACTGGGCAGCGTGGCCCCCACCATCGTGCATGCCCCCGACGCGGAACGCTTTCTCGCCGGTAAAGTTCTCACCAGGGATGTCATCACCCGGGCGGGGGTGCTGGCCGCTCAAACCCTCAGCCCCATCAGCGATGTGCGTGGTTCCGCCGAATACCGGCGCTACATGGCCGAAACGTTGACCCGTCACGCCCTGGAGATGCTGGCCGCCGGCACCGAGGGTGACTCGCTGCCGCCTAAGCCGGTGATGCTGTGGGGCAGCACCAAAGGCCATTTTCCCCCACTGGAAGACTCCGATCCCATCAGCCACACCGAAGAACATGACGAGCCGATTGCCGCCACCATCAACGGCCAGTCTCACTTCATTCACGGAGCGCACCACAAAACGTTACTGCGCATGCTGCGCGAAGATGCCGGCCTGGTTGGGGCCAAAGAAGGCTGCGCCGAAGGCGAGTGCGGAGCCTGCACCGTCTTTTTGGACGGCATCGCCGTGATGAGCTGCCTGACCCCCGCCCCACGCGCCCACGGCAGCCAGGTTGTCACCCTGGAGGGCCTGGCTGAAGGCGACAAGCTGCATCCGGTGCAGCAAGCTTTTATAAATGAAGGTGCGGTGCAGTGCGGCTACTGCACCCCCGGCTTTTTGATGAGCGGCGCGGCCCTCATGGCGGAACGCAAGCGCCCTACCCGCGACGAAATCAAGCAAGCCATTACCGGCAATTTGTGCCGCTGCACCGGCTACTACAAGATTTTGCAGGCTTTGGAGAAAGCATACGAGATAAAATGACCGCCGACGGCTGACCGTTGACCGCACCCCCTCCCTGCCCTCGCCCTCAAAGGGGGAGGGTTGGGACGCGGGTGCGGTCTGCGGTCGGTGGTCCGCCGTCGCTTTGAAAGTGTGACCTATGTCAAACACCATCATCGGCCAATCCATCCCACGCCTTGATGCCCTGGGCAAGGTGACGGGCCAAACCCTCTATCCCGGCGACCGCATTTTTGGTGATGAACTCTGGCTGAAAATCCTTTTTGCCCGGCGGCCGCACGCCCGCGTGGTCAGCATTGACGCCGGCCAGGCCGAAGCCCTGCCGGGGGTGGTAGCGGTGCTAACGGCCAAGGATGTCCCGGTCAATCAATACGGTCTGCAACTGCCCGACCAGCCGGTGCTGTGCGGGCCAGGCTCAAACAAAAAAGGCGGCGACATCGTGCGCTTTGTGGGCGACCAGGTCGCCGTGGTCGTTGCCGAAAACGAGCAGATTGCGGCCCAGGCGTGCAACCTCATCCAGGTAAAGTATGAGGATTTGCCGCTGGTGGATGACCCGGTGTTTGCCATGTCGGGGCGCGCCCCCCAACTCCACCCCGGCGTGCTCAACAACATCGCCGATTACAAGCGCATCCGCAAAGGCAAAGTTGAACCGGTTTGGAAACGCTGCGATATTATCATTGAAGGCGTCTATCGCACCCCCTTTCAAGAGCATGCCTATTTGCAGCCCGAAGCCGGCACGGCCTTGCTGGATGACGAAGGCCGCATTACCGTTTACTGCGCCGGCCAATGGATCTGGGAAGACCAGCAGCAGATTGCCCATGCCCTGGATGTGCCGCCAGAAAAAGTCCGCGTGGTGTACGATGCTATCGGCGGGGCTTTTGGTGGGCGCGAGGATATGAGCGTGCAGATTATCCTGGCCCTGGCGGTGCTGCATCTGGAGCGGCGCGGGATTCGCCGCCCGGTCAAAATTATCTGGAGCCGTGAGGAATCTATCATCGGTCACTGCAAACGCCACCCCATGACCATCACCGCCAAGTGGGGCGCTAAAGCCGATGGCACGCTGCTGGCGGCTGAGATGGAAATTATCGCCGACGCCGGGGCTTATCTATACACCAGCAACAAAGTACTGGGCAACGCCGTTATAACCTGCACCGGCCCCTACGAGATTCCCCATGTAAAGGTAGATGGCTACGCGATCTACACTAACAATATGGTCAGCGGCGCCTTTCGGGGCTTTGGCGCGCCCCAGGCTCATTTTGCCGCCGAGATGCAGATGAACAAGTTGGCCGAGAAGCTGGGCAAAGACCCGGTGGAGGTGCGGCTTAAGAATATTTTGGATGAAGACAAGCTGCTGGCCGTCGGCACTACCATCCCCGGCGGCGTCAGCATGGAAAACGTCATCCGGCAAATTGCCTGGAAATCCAACTGGACGCCCCGGCTGGGGTCTCGCGGCGAAAATGACCCCGATTACCCGGAGCCACTGCCCCGTTTTGTCACCGGGCGCGGCTTTGCCGCCGGCTTTAAAAATTTTGGCTTTAGCTTTGGCTACCCGGAAGAGAGCTGGGCCGAGGTGGAACTGCGCGGCCAGACCGAGATTGAGCAGGCCATCATTCGCCTGGCCGGGGCCGACGTGGGGCAAGGCCATCATACCGTTATGGCCCAAATTGCAGCCGAAACCCTGGGAGTTGACCTGGAGAAAATCAAGCTGCAACTTTCCGACACGGCCTTTACCCAGAGCGCCGGCAGCGCCAGCGCCTCACGCCTCACTTTTATGGCCGGCAACGCTGTCAAAGAGGCGGCGGAATTTGCCCTGCGCAAATGGCGCAAAGAAGAGCGGCCCGCCCTGGCCGAAGCCACCTGGTTGGCCCCCAAAACTACCAATTTTGACCCCCAAAGCGGCTACTGTGTACCCAATTTTGGCTACGGCTACGTGGCCCAAATCGCCGAGGTGACAGTTGACACCGAAACTGGCTTCATCACCGTAGACCGGGTTATCTGCGCCGACGACGTAGGCCGGGCCATCAACCCCGCCCAAATTGTCGGCCAAATTGAAGGGGCCATTGTGCAGGCGCACGGCTACACCCTCCTGGAAGATTTCCGCATGGCCAGGGGGCAAGTGCTGACCCCCAACTTTAGCACTTACCTCATCCCCGGCGTGTACGACATCCCCAAGCGAATTGACTCCATCCTCATTGAAGAGCCGCACCCGCAGGGGCCGTTTGGCGCGCGAGGCATGGCCGAGATGCCCTTTTTACCCTACGCCGCCGTCATCGCCTCTGCCGTGTTTGACGCCATCGGCATCTGGTTTGACGAGTTCCCCCTCACCCCGGAGCGAGTGCTGCGCGGGTTGGGCAAAGTACGCAACAGGTGGTAAATCACCTAACTTTTGGCAGGGGACTCCTGCCCTCAAACCTGCTATACTGCGCTCATCATCACCAAACCAGGGGGATTACCACATTGATGAACGGAGTGAAAATACCCACCGGCTTTCAGGCTCTCCTCTTGGCCCAAACGCTGGGCGCTTTCAACGATAATCTCTTTAGAACGCTGCTGCAGCTCTACGGGCTGCAAATCATAGCCCTGGCTCAACCCGAAACTATCATGGCGCAGACCAGCTTTGTCTTTACCGCGCCCTTCATCCTCTTTGGGCCGTGGGCCGGCTACCTGGCCGGCCGTTTTGACCAGTCCGCCCTGATCCGGCTGGGCAAGCTGGCCGAAATCGGCCTCATGCTGCTGGGCGCAGCCGCTTTTATGTGGGATAGCGTCAATCTGATGCTTTGGGTGTTGTTCTTGCTGGCGACCAAGGCCACCTTCTTTGGCCCAGCCCGAGCCGGCTTGATCCCCGCCGTGTCCCCGCCTGAGGCAGCCAAGCAGGCCCACCGCCGCATGGAGCTGATCAGCCTGCTGACGATTGTTGGGGGTGTTGCCGCCGCCGGGGGGCTGCTGTCATTTCATCACAATGACGCTCTGGCCGTGACTTATTATGGCCTGGGTCTGGCCGTTCTCGGCGCAATGAGCGCCTTTTTTGTCGCCACGCCGCAGCCAAAAGGGGCCACCCAAGCGAGCCAACCCTTCCCCTGGAATCCTCTAACCGGCCTGTGGCGAGACCTGACCTTTCTCAAGCAGCGCCGGGATTTGTTCCTGGCGGCCTGGGCTTATGGCTATTTCTGGCTGCTGGGCCTCCTCTTTGCTACCAACATTATGGTTTACGGCAAAACTCACCTGGGATTGGATGCAGGGCAGAACATCCTACTGTCGCTGCTGCCGGCCAGCCTGGGGCTGGGGCTGGCCCTTGGGGCCGGGCTGGCCGGACGCTGGTCGGGCCGAAAGGTAGAGTTGGGGTTGGTGCCGCTGGGAGGTTTGGGGATTACCCTGGCCGGATTTGCGCTGTACTTTAGCGCCGGCTCTTACGCAACCACCGCTCTTATTTTATGGCTGGCCGGGCTGTGCGGCGGGCTGTTTGCCATTCCACTGTATGCTTACCTCCAGATTAAAGCCCAAGAAGAGGAGCAGGGCCGGGTGCTGGCCACTGCCAACAGCATCGGTGGGCTGTGTTTGCTGCTTGGCTCGCTGCTGTATTACCTCCTGGCGGTGCAGGGGTCGCTCTCACCCCGGCTTATTTTTGTGATCCTGGCAATTATCACCGGGGCAGTTGTTCTCTATACCTGCCTGGTCATCCCCCAATTTTTTATTCGCTTCATGGGCTGGCTGCTCATCCATACCCTTTACCGCATTGAAATTATCGGCGCGGAGCGAGCGCCGGAACGCGGCCCGGCTTTGCTGACCCCTAACCACGTTTCGTTTGTGGACGCGCTGCTTATCAACAGCACCGTGCAGCGCTTTATCCGCTTTGTGATGATCAAAAGCATTTACCAGATCCCCGTCCTCAAGCCGATTTTGAAGCTTATGGATGTCATCCCCATTGCGCCCAAAGAGGGACGGGAATCGGTGGCATGGAGTTTGAACCAGGCCCGGCAAAGATTGCAGCAAGGCCATGTGGTCTGCATTTTTCCAGAAGGGAAACTCACCGAAAGCGGTGAAATGAATGAATTTAGACCCGGCTTTGAGACGATCATGAAAGGCCTCGACTGCCCGATTATCCCGGTTTACATGCACAATGTGTGGGGCAGCATCTTTAGCTTTGAAGGCGGCAAATATTTTTGGAAGCTGCCCAAGCGGCTGCCTTATCCCATCATCATTGCCTATGGGCCACCGCTTCCGGCTACGGCCACCGCGCCAGAAGTAGCGGCGGCCGTCCAGGCCCTGGCCCAAGAGGTCGAGGCCAGGTCAAAATCAAAGCAGGCCATTCGTCTGTCTGTTCGCCTTTGACAAAACATTGAGAGGAAGTATAATCTAGGCAGATCGTTCGACCGATCCTCAAAAATTTGGAGGCTTGGCAACTTACCCACCTTCCAATCAATACGCCTCGGTGGTGGAATTGGCATACACAGCAGGTTGAGGGCCTGTGTCCGTACG
>CAZDMM010000034.1:10060-20344 GCA_964505845.1 uncultured Caldilineaceae bacterium | reverse complement strand
GGGTGAGGGATTTTCATCGTCGGTGGTGTGCCGCAGGCTCATGATGACTCCTTTGTGAATAAGTGTCAGGTGTCACGTGCCAGGTGTCAAGCCGCTAGGGGGCCTTCGGCTCTGTCAGGTTTAACGTTAAACGTTGAACGTTTTCCGACCGTTCTTTAGATAATAAAAAACGCGCCGGGGCCGGTATCGCTAGGATACCAGGGCCACGCGGCGCGTAGGCAAACACAGCCGGGGTGGAGGTCAGGTCGAGGGGGCGGGCAGGTAAGTAAGTAAGTAAGTAAGTAAGTAAGTGGGTGAATGGGTGGTGAGGGAGGCGAAGAGGGGATGGATGGAAGAATGAGTGGAATTGGCTGGATACATAGGCCGGATAAATGTCAACGTGGACATACCATAACCTAGTGAGATAATAAGGTTGTGAAAAATATTGCTACCAATATATCATATCTAAATTGGAAAATCCATTGAAAAACGGTAAGAGTTTGATTAGAGTTTTAGCAGCGACAACAGGGGGAGCGGTATTAGTTGCCATAACATTTCTACCCGTAACGACTTTCGTAACGATTGAGGAATGGCGAGGCCCTAAAATAAGAAGGAAATACCACCACCAGGAAGCTCATGCGTCCAAAATCAGCCCAAGCATCGCCCCGGAACAAAAGCCAAACCAGCAGTCGGAAGGATAGCGCCTCCTGGCAGCTTTTAACGGAATTTACCATCGCCAGCGTCCCCGGCAACGAAGTCCCGGCCATGCAGCGGGTGGCCGAGACAGCGGCGGCGTTATTATCCCCCCATGCCCTGGATCGGCTTAAAACCGCCGTAGCCGAGGCCGTGATGAACGCCATCGAACACGGCAATCACAATCAGCCGGAGCTGCCGGTAAACATCCAGGTGCTCGCTTCTAGCAGCCGCTTGGCCATGCGCGTCACCGATCAGGGGCAAGGTCCACCCATTCCCGAGCCGGAAATTCCCGATATTGAGGCCAAGTTAGCCGGGCTGCAAAAACCGCGCGGCTGGGGTCTCTTTTTGATCAAAAATTTGATGGACGAACTCCACATCATCAATACCGGGCAGCAGCACACCCTGGAGTTAATCCTATATTTGAACGAGGCTAAACTGGGCCGGCCACCAACCGCAGGCTAAGGATCGCCTGGCCGCTGCTGCTATTATTTGCGCAGCTTTTGCAGCTCGCTGATGAGCACGGCAAAGAGCACAATCAGGCCGCGAGCCACCTCTTGCCAGTAGGGGTGGACGCCCATAAGGGTCATCCCGTTAGCCAGCAGGCCGATGAAGAGCACGCCCAAAAAGGTGCCGATCATCGAGCCGGCCCCGCCGGCCAGGCTGGTACCCCCGATGATGACCGCTGCGATGACCTCAAATTCCAGCCCTTCGCCCACATTGTAAGCCCCGGCCATAATGCGCGAGGAGATGATGATGCCACCCAGGGCCGACAGAAAACCGCTGATGGCAAAAATCATCACCCGCGTTCGCCCCACCGGGATACCCGACAGCCGGGCTGCTTCTTCATTGCCACCCACGCTGTACACCGAGCGGCCAAATACTGTACGGGTGCTGATAAAATAAAAGATAGCGATGGTAATCATCATCAACACCGCCGGCACCGGGATCACCTGGGCAATGTAACCCTGGCCCCAAAAACTAAAGGAGTCGGGAAAGGGGGTGATGGGGTAGGCGTCGGTGATAACTTTGGCCGCGCCCTTGAGGCTCATAAACAGGGTCAACGTGACCACAAAGGCCGGCACCCGCCAGCGCACCCGGATCAACCCGGCCAGGCCGTGCAGAATAATACCCTGGATAACCACAAACAGCGCCGCCAGCCACAGCGGCCAGCCATAGGTGATGGCCAGCACCCCCAGCAGCGATGAGGCCCAGGCCATTGCCGAGCCGACGCTCACATCAATGTCGCCGGAGATGATGATAAAGGTCATGCCGCAAGCGATGATGCCGTTAACAGCCACGGCCCGCAGCACGTTAAACAGATTGCGCGAGGATAGAAAATTGGGGGCAAATTGAGTCAATAGCACAAACAGGATGATTACGGCCACCAACAAGCCGGAGCGAGCCAGCAGGTCGCTCAACCGGCTCATCCAGGTGGGCTGCGCTTGAGCGGTTGCAGTTTTAAGCATGAATTTCCTCCATCACCAGGGCCAGCAGTTGTTCCAGGTTCACCTCGCCCGGTTTTACCTGGCCGGTCAGGCGTCCCTGGTTCATAATCAAAATCCGGTCCGACACGTCGAGCACCTCTTCAATTTCAGAAGAGATAAATAAAACAGCCATGCCGCGCCCGGCCAGGTCGCGCACCAGGCGAAAGATTTGCTCCTTGGCCTGGATGTCAATACCACGCGTTGGCTCATCCATCAGCAGCACGTCCGGCTGAGTGTTCAACCAGTTGCCGATGACCACCTTTTGCTGGTTGCCGCCGCTCAACGTGCCGGTGACTACCCCGGCATGGCGCGTTTTGATAGCCAGAGAGTTGATCATCTCCTGGGCCAGGTTCTTTTCGCGCCCGCTTTGCAGAATGCCTTGCAGGCTCACCCGCCCCAGGCTGGCCAGGGTTAAATTATTCTGCACCGAAAACGGCAGCACTAACCCCTGCCGCTTGCGGTCTTCAGGCGTCAGGCCAATGCCGAGGGCCTTCATCAAGGTAGGGGTGGGCCGGGTAACGCAGGTTCCGTTGATCTCGATTTCACCGCCGTCAATAGGGTCGCGCCCAAAAATGGCCCGCACCAGCTCGGTGCGGCCCGAACCCAGCAGCCCGGCAATACCCAGCACTTCGCCGCCCCGCAGCTCAAAGGAGATATCGTGCAGCACATCCTTGCGGCTAAGGTGGCGCACCGCCAGTTTGACCTGGCCGGGCTGGCCGCCTTTGCCCCATTCGGTGCGCTGCCAATCGACCCCAATCATCATGTTGGCAATGCGGGCCGGAGTGGCTTCGGCCACCGCAATGGTGCCGATATGTTTGCCATCTCGCAGCACGGTCACATTATCGGCCACACGCGGAACCTCCTGCAGCCGGTGGGTGACATAGATAATGGCGTGGCCCTGCTCGGCCAGGCGGCGCACCACCCGGTGCAGCACTTCCACCTCGCTGGCAGGCAGGGCGCTGGTTGGTTCGTCCAGCACCAGCACGCGCGGGTCCAGAGACATGGCTTTGGCAATTTCAACTAACTGCTGCTGGGCCACATTGAGCCGCGAAACCAGCTCATCCAGGTTTAGTTTCACCTCCAATTGGTCCAGAGCGGCCTGGGCAATTTTGCGAATCTGGGCGCGGTTGATCACGCTGAGGCCCAGATAGCGCCGGCGCGGCCAACGGCCCAACAGAATATTTTCGGCCACGGTCAGGCCGGGCACCAGGCTCATTTCCTGGTAAACGGTGCAAATGCCTTTTTCAAAGGCGACGCTGGGGTTGTCAATGGTAACAGGCCGGCCGTCAATATGGATTTCGCCGCTGTCGGGAGTGACAGCTCCGCTCAAGATTTTAATCAAGGTAGATTTGCCGGCCCCATTTTTGCCCAACAGCGCCCGCACCTCGCCCTTGTTGAGGGTAAAATCCACATGGTCCAGGGCCAGCACGCCGGGGTACTGCTTGGTTACTTGATGCAAGCTAAGGATGGGTGTCATAAGCTTATTTGGGAGAGCTTTTGGTTAGAGACGGGCTGCATCTGGTCTCAGTTGGCCGCCTGATGCAGCCCGCCGTTATGACATGCTCAAAACTATGCTCAGGGGTGAGCACCCTTCGATACGCCGCCTGGCAGTTACCCAGGGTGCTCACCCCATAAGTTTTGACTTACTTAAAGATGGCCTTGCCTTCGCTGTCCATGAACTGTTTGATGAGGGCGTCATTGCCGCGCCCAAAGAAGATGGTCGGGGTGTTGGTCACTTCTTCCACCTTCTTGCCGCCCAACACATCCAGGGCTGTCTTCAAAGCATCATAGCCCATCTGGTAGGGCGCTTGCCCGGTGACCCCTTGCAGAATATCGTCGCTCGCCTGCAACATCTGCCCCATCTGGTTGTTCATGTCTGTGCCAAAAACATAAACCTGGCCTTGTAAGCCTAAAGTTTTAACGGCGTTGGCGTGAGCCACCGTGCCGCCTTCGTTGGCCGCCCACAGTAGGTTGATGTCGGGGTTGGCTTGCAGCATCGCTTCCGACACCGGCTGCGCCTTGTCCGCCAACCAGCCCGCCTGGTCTGATACTATCTCAACCCCAGGCAGCGCCTTCACCTGCCCCAAAAAGCCCTCTTTCCGGGGTGGACACCCTTCAAACTGGTCGCAGTTCAATACCCCAATCTTGGCCTTGCCCCCCAACTTCTCGTTGATGAACTTCACCGCCGCTTCCCCCGTCTTGGTGCCCAAATCCTCGTTCTTGGTCACCAAAAACGCCGAGGCGATCCCTTTCTCATTCACACAGGTGTTGAAACACACTATCGTGATCCCCGCCTCTTTGGCCTTCTTCAGCGCCGCCACCGAACCGTCCGCCGATATCGGCGTGATCACAATGGCGTCCACCTTGCGGGTGATGTAGTCGTCAATCAAACTGGTCTCTTTGTCCAGCTTGTTCTCGGTGTTGCCCAAAATCACCTCGGCCCCTGCCTCGTCCGCCGCCGCCTGAATGCCGGCCTGGACGGTTTGCATAAAGGTGTCGCTCTGGAACACCACCCCGGCGATCAACAGCTTTTTGCCGCCCTCAGCCGGAGCCGCCGGAGCGGCGCTCTCAGCCGGAGCTTCAAAGATGGCCTTGCCTTCGCTGTCCATGAACTGCTTGATGAGGGCGTCATTGCCGCGCCCAAAGAAGATGGTCGGGGTGTTGGTCACTTCTTCCACCTTCTTGCCGCCCAACACATCCAGGGCTGTCTTCAAAGCATCATAGCCCATCTGGTAGGGCGCTTGCCCGGTGACCCCTTGCAGAATATCGTCGCTCGCCTGCAACATCTGCCCCATCTGGTTGTTCATGTCTGTGCCAAAAACATAAACCTGGCCTTGTAAGCCTAAAGTTTTAACGGCGTTGGCGTGAGCCACCGTGCCGCCTTCGTTGGCCGCCCACAGTAGGTTGATGTCGGGGTTGGCTTGCAGCATCGCTTCCGACACCGGCTGCGCCTTGTCCGCCAACCAGCCCGCCTGGTCTGATACTATCTCAACCCCAGGCAGCGCCTTCACCTGCCCCAAAAAGCCCTCTTTCCGGGGTGGACACCCTTCAAACTGGTCGCAGTTCAATACCCCAATCTTGGCCTTGCCCCCCAACTTCTCGTTGATGAACTTCACCGCCGCTTCCCCCGTCTTGGTGCCCAAATCCTCGTTCTTGGTCACCAAAAACGCCGAGGCGATCCCTTTCTCATTCACACAGGTGTTGAAACACACTATCGTGATCCCCGCCTCTTTGGCCTTCTTCAGCGCCGCCACCGAACCGTCCGCCGATATCGGCGTGATCACAATGGCGTCCACCTTGCGGGTGATGTAGTCGTCAATCAAACTGGTCTCTTTGTCCAGCTTGTTCTCGGTGTTGCCCAAAATCACCTCGGCCCCTGCCTCGTCCGCCGCCGCCTGAATGCCGGCCTGGACGGTTTGCATAAAGGTGTCGCTCTGGAACACCACCCCGGCGATCAACAGCTTTTTGCCGCCCTCAGCCGGAGCCGCTTCTTCCGTGGCCGCCGGCTTGGCCGCTTCTTCGGTGGCGGCCGGCTTGGCTGCTTCTTCGGTGGCCGCCGGTTTAGCCGCTTCGGTGGGCTTGGCCTCTGGTTTGGCTGGTTCGGCCGGGGCAGCCGCCTGGCCACAAGCGGCTACCAACATGCTCAAAATCAAAATCAAGCTAAATAGTAGAAAGAAACGTTTGCTTTGCATGATCTTTCTCCTCTCCTTTGAGATAATTTTACCGTAACAAATTTTGCTTTACTGCCAAATCCAGCGGTGTGAAGCCTGTCTTATTTCAGGAAGAAGCACAGGTTTTGAGAACCTGTGCGCTTGCATGGCCCAAAGGTCAGAACGGCTCCACATAGGGGGTAAACAACTTTGGTATTGATAGAGGCCGGCTTTGCCCTCCTTTCTAAAAGAAGATGCGCGCTTCAGGAGTGGTTAAGTCAATGGGGAATATGCACTGGTTAAACCTGGCACCTGTCAAAAAAGTGAACAAAAGCAACCAGGCAGATTAAGAGTTTTATTTCACTTTCGACCATCGTAACACATTTATACCTGCTTGTCAATAAATTTTGACCGAAATCGAAAATTAAAAGGTTATTCAGGTTGACTTTATGCCAGAATATAGATTATAATAGTCAAGCCGGTTTCGTTTTAGAACATCATCATAAAGAGCCTATATGTCCACCGATGAACGTTTAGAGCAGATAGTGTCACTGGTCGAGAAGCGCAGGTTTATCTCCGTTAAGGAGTTGAGCCATCTTTATGACGTTTCAGAAGTAACGATTCGTCGTGATTTGCAGCGCCTGCATGATGAAAAGCGGCTGCTGCGCACGCACGGGGGAGCAACCTCAACTTTTTTGGAAGAGGGTGAGCGACCCCCGGTTGAGCGGGAAACCCCGCCTTTAAGCGGCTTTCAAACCGATCGGGTAGAGGCCCTGATTGCCAGCCTGGTTGACCCTGACGCCGAACGAGTGCTGGTTGACCAGGCCGCCCGCCGCAGCATCCCCATTGTGGCCGAGTCGGTGGGCATCACCGCTCCTACCACCCTGGTAGCGGTCAACAGCTATCAGGCCGGCTATGAGTTGGGCGGCTGGGCCGGGCGGTATGCACAGCAACGCCTGGGCGGGCAAGCCCAGGTGTTAGATTTAACCCAACCCTTAAACAACACCATGGCCCGCAGCCAGGGTTTTATCGCCGGGTTGAAAGAAGTTTTGCCCGGCGCCCAGGTTATCCTCTCGCTAGATACGCAGGGCCAATACCAAACAGCCTACCAACTGACTTCTGACGCCTTAAAAGTCTACCCCCACATCAACATCATTTTTGCCATTAACGATACCACCGCCTGGGGAGCCAACCAGGCCTGCCGAGACCTGGGCCGAGACCCGGCGGCTATGCTGCTGTTGACTTTTGGACTGGAAGGCAATACCCTGAAGGACGCCTTGATGGCGGGTGACTATTGCAAAGCCGGGCTGGCCATGTTCCCCGAAATTGTCGGGCCGGTGTGCGTGGCCGCCGCCATTCAAGCCTGCCATCGCCGCCCACTGCCGGAGCATCTGGTAACGCCCCACGCGGTGCTAACCCCAGAAACCCTGCCCCAATTCTACCTGAAGCGCAGCGAGGGCTGGCACATTCGCTGGGAAACGGTGCGAGAACGGTTGAGCATCCCGCTCGACATCGAGCCGGCCTTGCTGCCCTGCCCCTGGCCGCGCCGGATTGGCTTTGTGATCCCCTTTATTGAACATGAGTGGTACAAAAACCTGATTGTGGCCATGCAAGCTTACACCACCCGGCTCGGCATTGAGCTGGAGGTGATAGACGCCCACCAAAATTTTAGAGATGAAATTACCCTCAGAAAACGTTGGATTGCTCAAGCCGCCGCTCAATTGGTACAGCCCGGCGAAGTGATGCTGATTGACGGCGGACAGGTGACTACCTACCTGGCCGAGGCCCTGGCCGAAAAGGAAAACATTACCGTTATTACCAACTCTATGGCCGTGTTTGACCTGCTGCGCCATAAACCCAACATCACCCTGATCTCAACCGGCGGTTTGTTACAGCCAGACAGCCAAACCCTCATTGGCCCAACTGCCGAAGCGGTGCTGCGTGACCTGCGGGCCGATAAGCTATTTTTGGCTATTACCGGCATTTCTCTGAATTTTGGCCTGTCGCACACCAACCTGGCCGAAGTGACCATGAAGCAGGCCATGATCCGGGCGGCCAGAGAAATTGTGCTGCTGGCCGACCACACCAAGTTCAACCAGGAGTCGGTGATGCAGGTTGCCCCCCTCAAGGTAGTCAACAAACTCATCACCGACAACGGGCTGCCGGCCAGCCTGCGCCTGGATTTAACCAAACGAGGGCTGGAAATCATCCTGGCCGAAAGATAGTATTTACATAGGAGCCAAACCATGGAAACAATGACCTCAGTCGAGCGCACCTGGACGGTGCTGCGCGGGGGTATCCCCGACCGGGTGCCGGTGGATTTGCATAACTTTATGATGACAGCGCACCAATCCGGCCTGCCCTTTCCCGAATATTTCCAAAATGGAGAGGCCATGGCCGAAGGGCAGCTTAAAGCCTGGCGCGAGTTTGGCCATGATGTGCTGCTGGTTGAAAACGGCACGGCCGCCCTGGCCGAAGCCTGCGGCTGCCAGGTGGAATACATGCCGGAAAGCGCCCCGGTTTGTCATGGCCCGGCTATCAAATCGCTGGATGAGCTGGACAAACTGGTGGCGCCCGACCCGTATAAAGCCCACCCCTTAAAAGAGAACCTCAAAGCCACCCGTATCATTGCCCAAGAAATCGGCCACCAGGCCTTTATCATTGGCCGGGCCGACCAGGGGCCGTTCTCGCTGGCCTCGATGCTGCTGGGCATGGACGTGTTCTTATACCACCTGGGGTTGTCGCAAAAACGCTCCCGGCACGGCCAACCGGCCCCAGACAGCGCCGAACTGACCCGCAAGCTCCATCGTTTGCTGGAATTCAGTCTGGAGGTCACCACCCGCTATGCAATGGCCCAGATGGAGCAGGGCGCGCACATCACCTCGATTGGGGAGTCGCTCTCCGGGCCGGATGTGTGCTCACCCAAAACCTACAAAGAATTTGAGTGGGGCTATGCCAAAAAGATGGTGGAGCGGCTAAAGGCCCACGATATTCTGCTAGCCTACCACATCTGCGGCGATGCTACCGCCATTGTGCCGGATATGGTTGCTACCGGTGCGGCGGTGCTGGAATTGGATTACAAGGCCGATATGCCGACCATTAAAGAGGCCACTCGCGGCAAAGCCACCATTTTAGGCCCGGTTGACCCCAGCGCCGTCATGGCCCTGGGCACGCCGGCCCTGGTAGAAGAAAAATGCAAAGAAGCCATCGAGATTCTGGGACCGGGCGGTGGCTTGATTCTGGGGCCGGGCTGCGCTCTGCCGCCCAAAACTCCCCCGGAAAATGTCCACGCCATGATCGAGGCGGCTAAAAAGTATGGAAGGTATCATTGAGTTTGGAACGGTTCAATCTCCAACGACCAGACCAGAGGTTGCTTATGTTGCAAGACGAGTTGCGGGCCTATCGCACAATCTTTGAAAATGAATTAAAAAACAACATCTTGCTTTACTGGATGAAGTATGCGGTTGAACCAAATGGCGACGGCTTTTACGGAGCGGTAGACCTGGAAAATCGCCCGGTTCTGACGGCTAACAAAGCCTGCGTGCTCAATGCCAGAATCTTGTGGACCTTTGCCGCCGCCGCCAAAATGTATCAAAACGGCGCGTATGCGGCCATTGCTGCCAGGGCCTACCGGGTTTTGCACCAATACTTTTGGGATAGGGAACACGGCGGCTTTTTTATGGAACTTACCCCCGACAACCGCCCGGCCAACGACATCAAACATACCTATGCCCAGGCTTTTGTCATTTATGCCCTGTGCCAATATTATGAACTTCAGCCGGCCGCCGAAGTGTGGCAACTGCTTCAACAATGCTTCACCCTGTTTGAAACCAAAACCAAAGACCGGGAACATCCAGGCTACTATGAAGCCTTTACCCGCGATTGGCGTCCCCTGGCCCAAAACCGCATGGCCGACCACAACGAACCCAAATCCATGAACACGCACCTGCACGTGATGGAAGCCTACGCCGAGCTTTACCGGGTGTGGCCTGACCCGCTGGTCAAAGAACGATTGCAGGAACTCCTGCATCTCTTTTTAGACAAAATTATCCGGGAGTCGGGCCACCTGGGCCTCTTCTTTGGGCCAGATTTTGGCGAAACCGAGGCCTCCCGCACCATTTGCTCCTTTGGGCACGATATTGAAGCCTCGTGGCTGTTATGGGCAGCCGCCGAAATCCTGGGCGAGCCATCAATCCTGGAGCGGATGCGGCCCGCCTCGCTCAAAATGTTAGAGGCAGTGGAGCGCGCCGGCTTTGATAAAGACGGCGGCTTGTTCCTGGAATCAACCCGCTATGGCAGCCACCTGCGCACCAACAAGCATTGGTGGCTGCAAGCCGAAACCCTGGTCGGTTTTATGAACGGCTTTCAACTGACCGGCCAGCCCAAATACTGGGACAATGTAAAGTTAAGCTGGGATTTTATTGATAAATATGTCATTGACCACCAACACGGCGAATGGTTTACCAAAGTTAACC
>CAZDMM010000034.1:9384-10050 GCA_964505845.1 uncultured Caldilineaceae bacterium | reverse complement strand
GCCCTATTACCGCAACGATTGGAAGGTTGACCCCTGGAAATGCCCTTATCACAACGGCCGGGCCTGCATGGAGTTGATTTACCGGATTGACCGGTTAACCGCTCCGTAAAAATCAGGCCGCCGCAACAAATCTGCCAAAGTCAATTTTTTGAGTTATACTAAGGCCGGCATGGCCTTAGCAACTCCAAGCCTTACCCCTGAAGTTTCAGGGCAATTTAACCCCGCCGACGTGGCCCGCCTTGGCTTTACCAATGAGCGGGCCGCCCATATTTCGCTGCATTACCTGGCCCAATACCAGGCTTTTCAGGCCTGCTGGCCCTACCTGCGCGCCGCTTTGAGCACGGCTGCCAGCCCCGACCGCGCCCTGGTCAATTTTGAAAGGTTTGTGCGCAATGCGGCTCAACCGGATCATTTATTCCAACAGTTGGCCCGCACCCCGCGCACCCTAGAAATCCTCATCACCCTGTTTGCCGGCAGCCAATTCCTCACCGAGATTTTGCTGCGCCACCCCCCCTATTTTGAACAACTGCGCCACTACCACCGCCTCACCCAGCCTAAAAGCGTCGACCAGCTTGTAATAGAAATACGGGCGATATTAGATGAGGCCAGGGCGCGGGGAGGCGAGGAGGCGAGCGAAGATGGGTCTTCGCGCCTCCTCGCCCCTTT
>CAZDMM010000034.1:0-9374 GCA_964505845.1 uncultured Caldilineaceae bacterium | reverse complement strand
CATCGGCGTCTGTGACCTGCTGGGGCTGACCGATTTGCCCACCATCACCACCCAACTCAGCTACCTGGCCGATAGCTTGGTGCAAAGCTGCCTTGAACTGGCGGCAGCCCACACCTCGGTTAACCCCGCTAATTTTGCCGTCATTGGGATGGGCAAATTGGGGGGCGAGGAACTCAATTACAGCTCCGACATTGATTTGCTCTTTTTAGTATCGGGCGAGGCCGCTGCCTACAGCCGCCTGGGGCAAGCCTTAATTGATCTGCTGGCCCGCGTTACCGGCGAGGGTTTTCTGTATCGGGTGGATATGCGCCTGCGTCCCTGGGGTCGGGATGGGGCTTTGGTTTCTTCCGTGGGCGGGTATCTGGCCTATCTGCACAAACACGCCGGCCTGTGGGAAAAACAAGCCCTGCTCAAAGCGCGGGTCATCGCCGGGAGTCAAACGGTGGGCCAGGAGTTTTTGCGCCAGGCCGAGCCGTTGATATTTTCTGCCGACCATGCCGCCATTGCCCGCAGCCAGGTGCATGCCCTCAAGCAGCGCATCGAAGCCCAACTGCGGCAAAAGGGCCAGGAGTGGGGCGAGGTCAAACTGGGCCAGGGTTCCATCCGGGATGTGGAATTTGTCACCCAGTATTTACAACTGGCGCATGGCAGCCAGCAGCCCGCCCTACGCAGCCGCACCACCCTGGAGGCGCTGGCCCGGCTGTCTGCCGCCGGCCGGCTGTCTCCGGTGGAGTATCGCGCCCTGGCCGATGGCTACATCTTTCTGCGCACGGTCGAGCATCACCTGCAACTGTTGGATTACCGCCAAACCCACTCCCTGCCCGGCCAGGCCGAGGCCCTGGGCCACCTGGCCCGGCGCCTGGGCTTTCAAGGCAGCGAGGCCGGCCGCCATTTTATTGAACGCTACCAGCAGCACTGCGCCATCATCAGGGTGGTGTACCAACAATATTTAGAGCACGAAGGAGTTTCAATGACGAACCCCGACTCTCAAGCCGCCCCGGCCGATGTGGCCCCACACCTGGCCCGCCTGGACCCCTCCTATGCCGCTATTTTTGGCGATCAGGATATTCAACGCCACACCCGCCTGGCTGCCCGGCTAGACTCCCAAAATTTGGTCGAAGTCCTGGCCGACCTGCTACAAGGCCCCTTTTGGCGGGTGACGATTGTAGGTTTTGATTACCTGGGCGAGCTTTCGTTAATTTGCGGCCTGCTGTTTGTGTATGGCTTTGATATTGTGGATGGGCACGTTTTTACTTATGACTCCCCGCCGCCGCCCGCACCGGCCGCTCACCCGCGTTTCCGGCTGCCCTGGCGCTCCCGGCCCAAAGCCGCCCCGCCGCCGCCGGGCGACTCGCAGCCCAAAATAGTGGACGTTCTTACCGTGCGGGCCGTATCGGCGCAGCTTACGCCCGATTTATGGCAGCGGTACGCCGCCGACCTGCAAACCCTGATGCAGCGTTTAGCCGCCGGGGGCCAGCGCGAAGCCCAGGGTGAGTTAGCCAGGCGAGTGGCCAGCGCCTTGAGCGCCGTCACCGAAACCCCCAAAACGCTCTACCCCATTGACATTGCTATTGACAATGACGCCTCACCCCAGTACACCGTGCTGCGGATTGACGCCCCCGACACGGTGGGATTTCTGTATGAGTTTACCAATGCTCTGGCCCTGAATCGGGTCAACATCAGCCGGATGACGGTAGAAACTGTGGGCAGCCAGGTGCGTGATACCCTGTATGTGAGCGACGCGCGCGGCCAAAAAATTACCTCGCCGGCCCGGCAGCGCGAACTGCGGGTAGCGACCGTTTTAACCAAGCATTTTACCCATCTTTTGCCGCGCGCCCTCAACCCGGAGTCGGCCCTGGTTCACTTTAGGGAGTTTTTGGGGCAGCTCTTTAGCCGCTCCGATTGGCCTAATGAGCTGGCCTCGTTGGAACGGCCTGAAGTGCTGGACCACCTGGCCCGGCTGTTGGGGGTGAGCGATTTTCTCTGGAACGATTTTTTGCGCATGCAGCATGCCAACCTCTTCCCGGTACTCAGCAACGTAGAGGCATTGGCCCAGGCCAAAAGCAAAGCACAGTTGCAGGCCGAGTTAGCGGCGGTTTGCCGCACCGCCGCTGGCGGCCAGGCTCACCGGGAGGCCCTCAACGCCTTCAAAGACCGGGAGATGTTTCGCATTGATATGCGCCAGATTCAGGGCCACATCACCCAATTTGGCCAATTCTCTCAGGAGTTAACCGACCTGGCCGAGGTGGTGGTTGAGGCCGCCACCCGGTTGTGCGAGGCTGAACTGCGGGCCGAATTTGGCGAGCCACACCTGGAGGATGGCCGCCCCTGCCCGCTGAGTGTGTGCGGCCTGGGCAAATGCGGTGGGCGAGAGCTGGGCTTTGCCTCTGACATTGAGCTCATGTTCATCTACGCCGGCAACGGCCAAACTGCCGGCCCCCGCGTGATCACCACCGCCGAATATTACAACAAAGTGGTGCAAGAGGTGAATCAGGCTATCCGGGCCAGGCAAGAAGGGATTTTTGAGCTTGACCTGCGGCTGCGCCCGTATGGCAAAGCCGGCAGTATGGCCGTGTCGCTCGACTCGTTCCGGCGTTATTTTGCTCCCCAGGGCGACGCCTGGCCCTATGAGCGGCAGGCCCTGGTCAAACTGCGCCCTATAGCCGGCAACCCGGAATTTGGGGGGCAGGTGGTCAAGCTGCGGGATCAGCTCATCTACAGCGGCGAACCCTTTGACGTGGTGGCCATGCGGGCTATGCGAGAGCGCCAGGTGCGCCACCTGGTGACAGCCGGCGCCATTAATGCCAAGTTTAGCCCCGGCGCTTTGGTTGATGTGGAATATCTGGTTCAGGGCTTGCAGATTCTGCACGGCCAGCACCGGCCAGAGCTGCGCCTGACCAACACCCGCGAGGCTATGGCCGCTTTAGCCGCCGCCGGCCTTATCCCGCCCGCCGATTACCCCAAACTGCGCGAGGCCCACATTTTTTTGCGCCGTTTGATTAATGCCCTGCGCATGGTGCGCGGCCACGCCAAAGATTTAACCGTGCCGGCCGCCGGGAATGAAGAGTTCCTGTTTTTGGCCCGGCGCCTGGGATACGCAGAAAACCAGGCTCAACTGCAAGATGACCTGCTGCATTACACCGCTTACGTGCAAGACCTCAGCACCCGCCTTTTGGGATAAGTCCCCTCAGATTTTAAGAAAATGTAGCCCCTAAAAGGGTTGGAAAACCTTTAGGGTCTACCCAATAAATTTTAAGAGTAGCCTACTTTATGCTATTATTGAGATTCTACTGGGAACATTCTCTCCAAAGAAGGAAGCAATTGTGAACAAACGTGAGCGGGTGTACGCGGCCATGGAGGGTCAGCCGGTTGACCGAGTCCCGTTGAGTCTCTGGCGACATTTTCATAAGCGGGACCAAAAGCCGGGGGATTTAGCCGGGGCAACTTTAGAATTTTACCAGCGGTATGACTTCGACTTAATTAAGCTGACGCCCAGCGGTTTGTATCCTATTGAAGATTGGGGAGCGCAGATTGCTCTCTCCAATAATGATCAGGAGCCGCCCACGCTGCGGAAACCGGTCATCAAAAAACCGGAGGATTGGCGTAATTTGCCTACCCTCGGTTCCACCACCGGGGCGTATGGCCGCGAGCTTGAGGCCATTAAGCAACTGGTAAGCTGGCTTGATGAGGCCGACGCGCCGGTTTTGATGACTATTTTTAGCCCTCTGACCGTTGCTTACAAATTGGCCGGCGACGCCTTGCTTGACCACCTGCATCACCACCCCACCGAAGTTCACATTGGGCTGGCGACTATTGCCGAAACAACCTCTCGCTTTGCCGATTTGGCCCTGGAAGCGGGGGCCGATGGTATCTTTTTTGCCAGCCAGCTTTCCCGCTCTGATCTGCTGACCGAGGAGATGTGCCAGACCTTTGTGGTGCGCTACGATTTGATTGCCCTGGAACGGGTCAAATCACAGCCGGTACCGCTGGTACTGCACCTGCACGGGGCCAATCCTCATTTTGAAACCGTCAACCAATACCCGGCTCACGCCGTAAGCTGGCACAATCACGAAACCGGCCCCTCCATTACCGAAGCCTTACAATTGACCGATAAAACCTTGATGACCGGGTTAGATTTGGCAACTTTGAAAGAGGGAACGCCCGAGGCGGTGGCGGCCCAGGCCCGCGAGGCTATCGTCCAAACCGGCGGGCGGCGTCTCATTTTGGCCCCGGCCTGCGTGCTCCCCACCAGCATGCCGTTAGAAAACCTGCAAGCCGTTTTAAACGTTGAACGTTAAACGTTATAACGTTGAACGTAATAACGCTCCACCGTGTCCTCAAAAACTTCTAACAGTTCTCCCGCAATATTAACCCAGCTATAGCGGCCCACCCAGGTCCGCGCCTGTTCGCCTAAATGGTCGCGCAGCACCCGATGCTTGAGGAGCAAAATGATCTTTTCGGCCAGGGCTTGAGGGTTGCGGCCCGGCACCAGATAGCCGTTGTAGCCATCCTCAATGCTAAAGGACAATCCCCCCACATCAGAGGCGATGACCGGCGCGCCGCAGGCCATGGCCTCCAAAGCCACCATGCCAAAGGACTCGTAGTGAGAAGGCATGATGACCATCTCGGCGGCGGAATAGTAATAAACCAGGGTATCCTGATCTTTAGCGCCCTGAAAAGTAACCAGGTCGGTCAAGTCCAGCTCGGCCCGCAGCAAGGCCAGGCGCTCAAACTCTCTCTGCTCCAGCTCTGAGTCGGGGTTGGGGTCGCCGCCGATAATAGCCACACACACATTTTTGATCAGGTTCGGCTCGCGCCGTTTGACCTGCCCCAGGGCGCGCATGAGGATGTCAATCCCCTTGAGCGGCTGAATCCGGCCCACAAACAGAATCATTTGATGTTTGGGGGGGATGCCCAGGTGTTGGCGGGCGGCCCGCTGATCCAGAGGTTTGAAGCGCCCCAGGTCTACCCCCGGCGGTACAATAGCGATTTTCTGGGGGTCGGCCCCGTACAGCCAGGTCATCTGGTTTTTTTCCAGGGGAGTGGCGGCAATCAAACGGTCGGCAAAACGCATAATCTCGCCTTCGCAGTTGCTGCGCCGTTCCGGCTCCCGCTCGGCCTGGCTCTGGGCCACCCGATTTTTCATCTCGGCCAGGGTGTGGAACATTTGGGCGATAGGGACGTTCCAGGCTCGGCGTAGACCGTTGGCTGCCAGGCCCGACAGCCAGTAATGGCCATACATGAGATCGTAGCCCTGGCGCTCGGCGGCGGTGTGGGCCTGTACCCCGGCCACAAACTCGCCCAGGTGCTCGGCCAGGCGGTTTTTGTTGTAAGGCTGCTCCGGCCCGGCCTTGACCTGGATCACCCGGCCCAGTTCGCCCAGCGGCTGGATTCGGGGCGTCTCCGGGTTTTGGGAGCGGGTGTAAACATCCACCGCCACCCCGCGCCGGCTCAACTCCTGGGTCAAATCGCGCACGTAGACATTCATCCCGCCGGTTTCTTTGCCGCCCAGGGTCGCCAGCGGCGAGGTATGGACGCTGAGCATAGCGATGCGATTAATCACCGATAAACCTCTACATCAAACACCGGCTCGGCTACAGCCCCGAAGCGGAACTTGTATACCTCGTCACCGCGCAGAAAGTCGTAGCGGGTGCGGCCCAGGCGAATGGCGTCCTGGATGGTGTAGGCGGTGAGGACATTGCCGGGGCTGAGCTGGGCAAACTGTTCGGGGTCAAAACCGGAGTTGTACAACAAAAATTCATTGTTGTAGTCAAAACAAAGCATCGAGGCAGCTTTGGCTCCATTGACCTCGATAAAATAGAGCCTGAGCCAGCCAACCTGGGCCAACTCGTGGGCCAGGGCTTTGAAGAAGCGGATCAGGCTGTCGTTCCAAAAGCCCTCTTTATCCCGCGTGGATTTTTGGTGCAGTTCGATGAAATCATCCATGGCCCCGTCAATCTGGTCAATGGAGTCAATCTCATACCAGCGGGTCTGGGCTTCGGTTTCGATGCGGCGGATTTTGCGGCGAATCTCGTGGCGCTGCTTCTTGTCAATCCCGGCCAGGTAGGCTTCCCAATCGTCGGGCAGGGTAATCACCGGGCAGACATCCTGCTGTTTGACTTCGGCCTGCCAGCCGCGGGCGCGGACCATCTCGGCCAGGCGGGTATGGGTGAGCGAGGTGTGGGGCAAGCTGCACAGGTACAGCTTATCCCAGGTGGGATAAGTATCAAGGCAGCCCAGCAGGGCTTGATAGACCGGTTCAACGTGCCGGCGGTCCACCAGCAGGTCCAGGTAATCAGAAACATCCACGCAGCCGACAAAACTTAGCTGGCGCTGCCCGGCCTCATCTGTGGTTCCGTAGAGGGGGGCCAGGCCCACCAGCTCGCCGGCCGGGCTGCGGACGGCGATGACGGCCAGGTCATCGTTGCCTAAATGGTTCCACCAGGTGCGCTGGTAGAGGTGGCGCATAAAAAACGGGGCGGTAACTGAACGCTGGAGCAGGTTGTCCCACTCCCCGGCCAGCAAATCAAAGGCGGATGAGTTAGTATAAATAGTGGTTTGCATAGCTTTTTGCAAGGCGGCAGGGTAGCAAGGTGACAGGGTAGCAAGGTTGTAAATAAAGTCTATACCCCGCAACCCTGTAACTCTGCTACTTTGCTACTCTGACTTTTCTCTCCAATTCACTTGAAAAATTTGTTGACCTTTGTGGCAGTCGAGTTCGGTTTCCACCGACAGCGGGTCGGAAACGGGCAAATCATTTTGATAGACCTGCACCCACAGTTTGCGCCGGGCCGGCTTATCATTAATTTCAATGGCATAACTGCCGCCGGCGTCGCTGTGGCTTAAGGCCACCAACCCCACCCCTTCGGCCCACAAGGTTATCTGGACTCCCCCCAAACGATCCCCATTGGCTGCTATAACCACTCCTTTTACGCCGTAGCGGGCACAGTTACCAAAACCTTTGATGGGTTTTTCGGCGGTAAAGACCACTTTGAGCGAAGGCGGCGGGCCAGGGGTATAAGTAGGTGGGGGAACGGTGGGTAAGCCCAAAGTTGGGCGTGGGGTAGGAGTGGCGGGCGCTTCGGCCCTGGAAGCCGGCAGCGTCAGCAGCAAGTAGGCTAATAACCCCATTACGGCGATTACCGCCACCCCTAAAAGACTCAAGGTAATTATCCAAATACTGCGTTTTGACGACGTTGGCCGGGCCATAGCAGATATTCTATTAAAATAAAGTAGGGCAAGAGAATCTCTTGCCCTACCGATATATAGTGCTGGGGAGTAGGGATTCGAACCCCAACAGGCAGATCCAGAATCTGCAGTCCTACCATTAGACGACTCCCCATCAGTTGATGCTATTGTAGCATTTTCGGCCAGGTTGAGCAAATTGGGTGTTTTTTCTCCTGCTCCACAGACGCGGCTTCTCAAGATAATCTTACCCCTATAAGAGCGCAAAAAACGGGTGGTTTTGAAACCGCACATCGGTTAAAATTGGTCTTATCAAGCCGGCGGAATTGGCCTATTGACAAAGCAGGCGTTGTGTCGTAATATTTTCCGTATATATTTTATATTTCCGAATATTTTACGACTAATACAGAGATAAACCGAATGATTGACCAAATAGATCGCCACATAATTTTGTTGCTGCAAGAAGACGCTCGCCTGTCAAACGCTGCCCTGGCTGAAAAAGTAGGGCTAACCGTCTCAACCGTGCATGAGCGAGTCAAGAAGCTGGAGAAAAAAGGGATTATCAAAGGTTATACCGCCGTAGTAGATGCCGAGGCGCTGGGCAAGCCTATCATGGCCTTTATTCGCCTGACGGTGGGCACGATTCCCAGCACCTACCTGGAATCTAAAACAAGCATTACTCAAATTTGCCGGGCCGAAGCGGATGTTTTGGAATGTCACGGAGTGGCCGGTGAAGATTGCTATATTCTAAAGGTGCGGGCGGCCAGCCCCAAGGCTTTGGAAGGTCTCATTGAACGGATTCGTTGCCACGCCCAGGTGAACCGCTCTATCACCAGCATTGTCCTCTCCACTTACAAAGAAAGTTCCGTCGTCGTACCGTGTTAAGAACGAGTTCGCTTTTTTTGAAACACGCTCTAAAGGCAGGTTCTGCAGAGCAGAGGTTGCTATGGATCTCAGAACCATCACTTATATTCGCAGCGAAAGTGAATTTAGCCGGGCCAGAAATAGAGGTTTTTGGGAAGTCATGCGCAGTTGGATCACCGGGCATCGCTCTCATCTCTGGTCGCTGGATGAACTGGTCAACACCTTACAGCCGGAGCAGGCCGTTTACCTGGGCTTGCAGGATATTCCCCTCAAGGATATTGTCGGCAGCGCCGGCCGCTACCGCGATTTTACCCGCCACTTTCTGCCCTGCGTTAACGACGAACTGAGTAAAGAACGCTGGCGCACCATTTACACCCTGGTGGTTTCTGGGGTGGGCTTTCCGCCCATCGAAGTTTACCAACTGGGCCAGGCTTATTTTGTGCAAAACGGCCATCACAGGGTATCGGTGGCCGCCTATCTAGGTTGGAAATCTATTCAGGCCCATGTTACCCTGCTTTCGATTCCCTGGAAGTGGCCGGTGGAGTTGGAGGAACAATCCCATCACAGGAAAGGAGACCGATGATGCCATGGGGGATGCCGTTCAAACTCAATAAACGTAAGATAGAAAATCAATTTCAAACCACAAATCTTATGTCGCGTTTGGTTTTACGTCGGGGTGAAACCTATCGCTTGCCTGCCGCCAGCGCCGGTATCCAGGTGGTTTCGGGGGTAGCCTGGGTGACAAAGGGTGAGCGAGATATTTTCCTGGCCGGCGGCCAGAGACTGCTGTTGCCTCCTCATAAAGAAACTGTCTTGGTCTCAGGTTTGAGCCAGATGCCCCTGGTTTTGGAGGTGCTGGGCACTCGCCTTTCTGCCGCCTCAGGGGCCATTTTGACTGCTCACCCCAACCGGCCGGGGCCAATTTAAATTTGGAGAATTTATGATGAACCAGCCAGAACGCAGTCAAAAAATTGAATCATACGGCTCGGCCTACCGGCAGTTGGTTGAAGCCCTGCGAAAATTCCCCACCGAGATGTGGCAGTTCCGCCCCTCCCCGGAGCGCTGGACGATCCACGAAATCCTTATCCACATCGCCGACAGCGAGGCCAACAGCTATGTGCGCTGCCGCCGCTGCATTGCAGAACCGGGCCAGGATGTGATGGCCTATGATGAAGAAGGCTGGGCCACGACCCTGAACTACCACCAGCAGAGCACCGAAGAAGCCCTGGAGCTGTTCAAGTGGCTGCGCTTAAAAAGCTACAACCTCATCAAATCGCTGCCGGAGCCGATTTGGGCCAACACCATCTACCACCCCCAAAATGGCA
>CAZDMM010000033.1:12548-20404 GCA_964505845.1 uncultured Caldilineaceae bacterium | reverse complement strand
CGTTACCGCCGGCATGGATTATGCCCAGGGCGAGGCCATCGTTTTGATTGACTCCGACCTGCAAGACCCGCCCGAACTCATCCTGGAGATGATCCAAAAGTGGAAAGAGGGGTATCAGGTGGTTTATGCCGTGCGTAGCGAGCGCAAAGGCGAAACCTGGTTCAAATTATTCACCGCCAAGCTGTTTTACCGCCTGATTTACCGCATCACCGATGTGGATATTCCGCTGGATACCGGCGATTTCCGGCTGATGGATCGCCGGGTGGTTGACACCATGAAGCGGATGAAGGAGCGGCATCGCTTTATCCGGGGTATGACCAGTTGGGTTGGCTTTAAGCAAACCGGCGTGCATTATGTGCGCCAGGAGCGTTTTTCCGGGCAAACCGGCTACCCACTGCGCAAAATGGTCAAGTTTGCCAGCGACGCCATCACCGGTTTTAGCTACTTTCCGCTGCAACTGGCTACCTACCTGGGCTTTTCTATCGCCGGGTTGAGCGGCCTGGGCGCAATTCTGGTCATCATCGCCCGGCTTTTTGGCGATGGCGACCCGGCCAGACAGCCCTTCTTTGGCCAAGCCACCACCCTGGTAATGGTTTTATTCCTAGGGGGAATCCAGCTTATCTCGCTGGGTATTATCGGCGAGTATATCGGGCGCATTTACGACGAGGTTAGAGGCCGGCCGCTGTACGTGGTCAACGAGGCGGTTGGCTTTGACCAAAGCTAGGAGCTACCATTGCTCATCCATCCTGATGACCGGGTGCTGGTGGCGATTATGAACAACCGGCCAGATTGGCAGCGGGTGCAGACCGAAGGCTGGTACCGTCTGCCGGCCAAACACGCCCCGGAAGGCGCGCCTCATTTTGATTGGCTGGCCTTTTACTTTACCCAGGCCTTTGGCAGCGACAAGTGGGCCATCCACTACTACGCCCACATCGAAGGGCACGAGTTGCTGACCCGGCGTGACCTCATCCCCGCCGAAGCCGGCCACAAGCGGGCCGGCGACTGGTACTACAAGTTGCAGCTTGGCCCACTGCAGCACAAACTCCCCCCGATTGTTTCTTACCACTGGCGGCGCATCACCTTTATCATTACCACCGGCGACCGCTTTGAGGCGGCGGAGGAGATCAACGACCTGTTTGAGAACAAGTCGCCGCTGGGCCGCTTGTACGTCATCTTGAAAGAGGAAGGCTTCCACCCGGAGCGGAATTGGCCGCTGCGAGAAGGCGGCGTGACCTACCAGGTTGACCTGGCGCTTCCCATGGACGATAATCGCTGGCTGCCGGTGACCCTGGCCCCCGGCGACTCCCCCGCCCCGGCCCACACTCTCCGCCTCCCCCCCGACAGCGACCCCGCAACCTGGGTAGACGAGATCCGGCGGCGGGTACAAAAGCCTCGTTAACGCTGGCCGCAAAGCTAACTTCTGGATATTGTGGAATATTCTTGAGGCCAGTGAGGTTAGATCCAAGTTCCCGGCTCGGAGGGGGTCTGCGACCGGCTCTGAGCGAGATAAATTGGATCCACTGAGTCCGGTTTGAGGCCGGGATTGGGGGACGCTTGCACCTGCACAGAGCCTGCCACAGGTGCGCACAGCGAGGCCCCTGGCGGCAAGGGCAGTATTCCCAAATCCCGGCTAAACTCTTTGGCTTTGGCCGATAGACTGAGCAGTCACAAAGAAAGTTATATGGTCTCAGCCAGCAGTTCGTCGAGAAGGGCTTGGGTGATACCAAGGGGCTGCTTGACCAGGGGGCCACGTTTCAAGACCGGCTCACTGTCTTCGTAAATTGGCTGTTCGCTCCGGTAGAGCAGGCCCACCGGGATGCGCTCACCCCATTCAAAGGCTTTGCCTAAAGCGGCTTCAACACTGCCCGGATCATAGCCCTCTTCTTCCGCCAGATTGTACACGCGCTCTTTGAACCAAGCATAGGTGTTCACTTGATTATAGGTAACACATGGGCTGAAGACATCTACTAAAGCAAAGCCCTTATGGGCGATGGCTCCAGCAAAGAGATCCGTGAGCTGACGAGTATTTCCCGAAAAGCCGCGTGCGACGTAAGTTGCCCCTGACACAATAGCCAGTGAGAGGGGGTTGATAGGCAATTCGGCGCTGCCACGAGGCGTGGTTTTGGTGCGCACCTCTTTCATCGTGGTCGGCGAAGCCTGGCCGGTAGTTAAGCCATAGATTTGGTTATCCATCACAATATAGGTTAAGTCCAGATTGCGCCGCATGGCATGGATGAAGTGACCCATCCCAATGCCATAGCCGTCCCCATCGCCCCCGGTGATGACAACGTGTAAATCCGAGTTAGCCAGCTTAATACCGGTGGCTACGGGCAGGGCGCGACCATGCAGGCTATGCACCCCATAGCTGTGAATGTAGCCCGGCAGGTTAGATGAACAGCCAATGCCGGAGACCACCATCACCTCATGCGGCAGTAGTTCCAGTTGCAACACGGCTTTTTTCAGGGCATTGAGCACCCCAAAATCGCCACAACCCGGACACCAATCTGGCTCAACCAGCCCCTCATAAACGTCTAAGGTTAATCCTGCTCGATCCAATACAGTCTCCATGATGATTTAACCTCCTTATAAATAGACGGCCGACGGCTGAACGCCGACCGCTGCAAAGACAGAAGATAGAGGATAGAAGATGGAGGTTAGCAACTCTACAACCTGCTACCTGCCACCCTGCTACCCCTTCATTATCAGGCTATCACTGATGACTCCAGCGACGCTTCGGGCGTATGCGCTTGCCAGGCGTAGGTTGCGCCGGTTTGGACTCCAATCAGGAGTGTACCGCGCAGTTCACCTTCTTCACGACCCGCAAGGGTGACTCGCCACACCGGTTCATCATAGCCGGGCAGAGACGCCTGCTCAAAAGCCACCGAACGAGCCTCATTAGCCAATTTGACCCGGATGTAGTGATAGGCAATCTCGCGGGCTTCCTCCTGGCTCACATCCAGGGAGAGCGGCCGGCCGGCGAGGATGTCTTGCACAGCCCGGGTGATGTAACCCGGCGTAAAAGGTTCTCCGGCATATTTCAGGATGGTGGCGTCGGCGCTGATACCTGTTTCGGCTCTCAAGTGGCGGGCAAATTGCCCACTGCTGTTAACCTCGACCACGATAATCCGCCGGCTCCGGGAAAGGATATTGGCCACCGCCTCAGCCTGAAAGGGAAAAAGATATTTGAGGTGTAAATGATTGGCGCTAATGCCGGCCTCGGCCAACTGTTCAACTGCTTCGTGGATTGCGCCCCAGGTGGAACCCCAACCGACCAGGGTCACCTCCGCCTCGGCCGGACCTTCAACCTGGGGAGGCGTCAATCTGCGCCGAATGGCCTCAAGTTTAGCCATGCGTTTTTCTTGCATTTTCCGGCGCACAGCCTCGTTGGTAAACTCATCGCTAATGAGCACGCCCTCTTCGTCGTGGTCATCGCTGGCAGACACATAGGCCCCACCCGGCGTGCCGGGCAAAACGCGGGGAGAGATGTGATCGGCCGTCATGGCAAAGCGTTTGTATCCCTCCGGTACATCGGATAGCAGTTTACCCCGGGTGATGGGGACATCGGCCCGCAGGGCGTCCGGTTCAATGGTTTCAGGATGCTCGCCCAACATCAGGTCAGACAGAATGATAACCGGAACCTGGAACTCCTCGGCCAGGTTATGGGCCTCGACGGCCGTATAAAAGGCGTCGGTAACGCTGGTGGCGGCCATAATAATGCGCGGAAAATCTCCTTGCGACGCGCCAAAGGCTTGATTCAGATCGCCCTGTTCGGTGCGGGTCGGCAGCCCGGTTGAGGGGCCTCCCCGCTGCACGTTGAGGATGACAACCGGCGTTTCCATGATGCCGGCCATGCCGACGGCCTCTGTCATCAGGGCAAAACCTCCCCCCGACGTGCCGCACATGGCCCGCGCCCCGGCCAGCCCGGCCCCAATGGCCATATTGACCACGGCCAACTCGTCTTCCGCCTGTTTGACCATGACTCCCAATTTTTCGCTGCGAGCCACCAGCCAGTGCAATAGGCTGGAGGCCGGGGACATGGGGTAAGCCGCATAAAATTTCAAACCAGCGGCGACCGCGCCCATCCCAACCGCCTCGTTACCTGTGACAAAGGGCCGGCGAATATGGCTAAAGCGCCAGGCCAGGGTGGAAGCTGCAAAGTTCTGGCGGGCGTAATCATAGCCGGCCCTTGCGATACCCACGTTTTGGTCAATCACCTCTGATCCCTTGTGCCGAAAGGTATCGCTCAAAACCGCCTCAGTCACTTGAAAATCCAGGTTGAGCCAGGAGAGCAAGGCCCCTAGTAGGATCGAATTTTGCATCACCGCTTGCACTCGGCCAAAAGGTTTGGTCAGTTGAGAGATAGGCAAACCCAGGCACTGTACGCCCTCGCGCAGCAGCGATGGATCACAATTAACCTTATCACTATTGAAAAAGATAACTCCGCCCGGCTCCACCTCACGGGCGTGACGTTCAAGGCTATCTTCGTTTAAGGCAAGAAGCGCATGGACATGATCACCGTGGTTATAACACTTTTGCTCACTCAAGCGAATTTGCAGCCAAATGTGCCCACCGCGGATGATAGACTGATAACTGTTGAAGGCGTACACATATAGCCCCAAACGCTCGGCTGTACGCGCCAGGGTATCACCGGTTTTGTCTAGCCCGTCGCCGGCTGCCCCGCCGATACCGATGGTTACACCTTTAGCCAAATTCCACACCATTTTGTTTAGACCTCCTTTGCTAATCCTCGTTTGACAGATTGTAATAAAAGGTAAAAAGGATAGGTTCTTGGCTTATAGGTCATCCTCCTTCCTTTGGCTCCAAAAATTCAGATCTCAAAACGGCCCATCAGTCTGGCCGGCCAGATAGAACGCCATGCTGAGGAAGTTAGTGGCCGTGCTATCGCTTAGATTAAGCCTTATCCGAAAATCGTAGGCGGGCATCCCTATGCCCACCGATGACGCATAAGGATGCGCCATCTACGGAAGTTTTCGGATAGGTTCTAAATGCAGGGATAACCTTATGTCGGTGTTGCAGACATCAGAAGCAACTACATTTTAGAAGACAATAACGAGGCAGGGCAGTGGTGAAAAGGGAATAATCCGAGCTCCGATCAGCTTGTCTGTTGGAGTTAGACTTTGGGGTTCTTTGGTTTTATAAAGCAGGGGTGCAGCACCTGATTTAAGTATACTACCAGCCCCAATCACTTTCAAATTAGGGCAGCGGAGGTTGTCGGCTTGAAGAATTTCTCAACTCTTTTTCCGGCAAACAGGCGCAAAAAGTTGCCGGGGTGCTGCACTTGTATGGTCAAGAGCACCCCTCCAACCGCTCCCGCCGACCTTCCGAAAGGCCCATAATCGCTGCCAGGGTCAGGTGAAGCGGCCACAACAGCCATAGATTGGGGCTGTAATAAAAGAGAGTAGAGGTCAAAATCAAGATCATGGTGCGCTGCCACAAGCGGCTTGACTGGAGCGACCACTCCCCCTGCGCCCACAGGGTGAGCGCCCACTCCAGCCATACCAGCACGATACCCCACACCACCGCCACATAAAGATCACCGCCGGCCTGCCAGGCCAGCGCCCGGTAAAAGGCCCAATGCAGGCCGTCGTACAGGGTGTACAGCCAGGGTTGAGAGGCTCCGGCGGCCAGGCTGCGACGGCTCAGGCTCCAGCGCAAGAGCGCCGCCAGCAGCAGGGCCGGCAGTCCCAGGCGCAGCATGCTGCTGCTGTCGGCCAGGCACTCTAGCAGCAACACGGTGAGGGCTTTTTGAAAGCCGGCCCACACCTGGCCGCTGCTCAAAGCCGGGGCGGCCAGGTTTTCCAGTCCTTTCAAACCCAGCCAGCGAGGAGTCAACGCCCCGGCCGTCAAAGCCAGGTAGGGCAGGCCCACAAAATAAAAAAAACGAGCAGCGGCGCGCCACCACTGCTCTGCTGATTGGGGTTGGTTGGAGCGGCTTTGAAACCAGGCCCAACCCAGCGGCAGGGCCAGAGAAAACAATGCCAGCGCCAGCTCGATCATGCCACTTCTTTTTGGGGGCGCACGTAAGGCACTTCAACCCGCACGGTTGTGCCTTTGCCCCGCGCCGATTCAATCTCACAGTGGCCGCCCACCAGTTGCGCCCGCTCGTCCAGGTTCAACAGGCCCAAACTGGTGCGCTGGTCGTAGGTAGATTTCACCGCCTCCACATCAAAGCCAACCCCATTATCTCGAATTTCAACCAGCAAACTTTCTTTCAAAGCCGAGAGGTTCAACCTGATCTCACTGGCCTGGGAGTGTTTCTTGGCGTTTCCCACCGCTTCTTCAATGATGGCAAAAACGACCCCTTCGGCCTCGGTGCCCAGTTGGCCTTTATAGCCGCGATTATTCACCACCACTTTAAAAGACTCGGTGGCGTTCAGGCGGTCGGCGTATTGAGTCAGGGCCGGCAGCAAACCCTGCGTTTCTAAAATAACCGGGCGCATGGCAAAGAGCATGGTGCGGATCTCTTGGGTGGTGCGCTGGGCAATCTCTTCCACCTTGACCACTTCTTCATAGGCTTTGGTTACATCTTCTTTTTGCAGCACCATCTTGATAAAGTTCAGCCGCATGGCAATGGCCGCAATAGATTGGGTAGGGCCATCGTGCAGGTCGCGGGCTAATTTACGGCGAGCTTCGGCTTCTTTATCCAGAATTTTCTGCTGCTCGTACTGCAAATCTTCAAACAGTTGGGCATTTTGCATGGCGATGATGGCCTGGCTGCAAAACGTGGTCAGCAGCTTTTTATGCTCATCCCCGTAAAAGTTAGGCTCGGTGCTGCAAAAAAGCACCACCCCATAGGTGTTCAAACCGGCCCGCAGCGGGGCGCAGATGGCAGAACGGCAGCCGGTGGTTGAGGTAAAAGAGGTGATCACCCGGTCTTTTTGGGCGTTGTGGGTAATGCTGACCTCTGCTGTGCGGATGGTCCGGCCAATCAAACCTTCCTCACTGCTAACGCTGCGTCCCTCGTCGGCCCGGCCGATGTTGCGGCCGGCAGCCACGGTCAGCCGTTCCGTCCCATTTTGATATGATCCCTCAAACAGCAGCACCATGCCAATAGCCGAGTCGTCCTTGGTGCCCACTTCGGCCAGAGCAGAAAAGGCCAGGTCAATCATAGCCCGCAAAACCTTGCGATAGTTAAGGGTAGAACTCAGGGTGACGGCCATTTCTGAAATCAACTTGGCCCGTTCATTGGCCACCCGCAGGCGCTCCAATTCGGTTTCATTGGCGGCTCGGGTCAGCTCGATCCGCTGCCGGATAAAGAAGCCGGGCACCACCCCGGCGACAAATATCACCAGAGCATCGGTGACGGCAATCAACAGGGCATTAATCAATTTGAGGCGATCCGGGTTGTCGTTTAACACAGGGATGACAGGCACGCTATAGGCCAGGGCCAGGGGCAAGGCCGCCAGCAAACCACCCTCGGTATTCCAGCGCGCTCCGGCCAGCATCACCGGGAAAACCATCAACGGCAATAGGATGTGGGCATGTTTGGTGAGCATAAAGAGCAGGCCAAGCGCCAAACAAACATCTAAAATAGCGGCGATAGCGGCCAGCCAGGTGGGGAAAAATTTGGCCCACAGCAGCCCTACATACAGCCCATTCAACAGAAAACCCACCCCTACCAGGGCCATCAGCCAGGTGAGGTAAGGCGAAGGCTCCACACTGAGCAGCGTTTCCATAGCCACGGCCAGCGCCATGAACAGAAGCCACAGCCATCTCATATGAGAAACCAGCCAGTCGAGTGAAAATTGATTCGGTTGGGCGATGTCGGTGGTTTGAGCAGTAATTGAGGGCCTCCAACAGGTTAGAACATCCTGATATTCTAGCCATTTTACCAA
>CAZDMM010000033.1:0-12538 GCA_964505845.1 uncultured Caldilineaceae bacterium | reverse complement strand
CAGTTCCCAAGATTTGCGAACAGTACCAGAGTCTCTGAAGTGGGGCGGAGAAAATAAAAAACAGGGACGCAGCCGGGCCGCGTCCCTGTTGTACGGAGGGCTGGCCGCTAAACCTGGCTCAACAACAGCCGCACATATTGAGCGCGCTCAAAGGCAAAGGGGTCATCACAATTCTTCTGGCTTACTTTGCCCCGAAAGTCATCAATGGTGTTGTAACCCTTCTCGGCCATCCAGGCTTCAATATCACGCAGAATAGTGGAGATAAAGGGGATACCATGCTTGAGCAAAGAGGAGGCCACCTGCACCACCGTAGCCCCACCCAACAAGGCTCGGATAGCATCCTGACCGGAATGAACCCCGGTGGTAATTGCCAGGTCAGCTTTGATGCGGCCATGCAGCAGCGCAATCCAGCGCAGCGGCAGCTTCAACTCCTGGGCCATACTCAGCACCATCTCGTTATACAGCGACTCGGTTTCAACCTCGATCGTGGGCTGCAAAAAGCGGTTAAACAGCACCAGGGCGTCGGCGCCGCGTTTATCCAGTTCAGCCGCTACATTCACCACCGAGGTATAAAAGGGGCTTAACTTGATGGCCACCGGAATTTTTACATCGGCTTTCACCCCTTCCACAATCTCATACAGTTCTCTTTCAATCTCACTGCCCGGTTTAGTCAGATCAGTTGCCACCGCATAAACATTCAGCTCCAGGCCGTCTACCCCGGTGGCTTCTAACTGGCGCGCATAATGCACCCATGAACCGGGCGAAACCGCATTGAGGCTGGCAAAGAGGGGCATTTTCACCGCCTTGCGGGTCTTCTCCACCCACATCAAATGTTCGCTGGCTTCGCCGTGGCTGATACCGGGGAAGAACGAAAGCGCTTCGGCAAAACTATCGCTGCCGATTGCCAGTTGGTCGGCAAAACGTTGTTGTTCCAGTTCAATTTGCTCTTCAAACAAAGAGCTAATGACCAACCCGCCCGCTCCCACATCTTCGGCCAGCTTCACCCGGTCTACCTGGTGCGAAATGGTACTGGCAGCCACAATGATAGGATTTTTGAGCCGGATACCCATATAGGTTGTAGTTAACTGACTCATATCGCCTCCTCCCAGGCTACATTTTAGTTTTAATCATCTTACTCTTATCTATACCTTAAGTTAAAGTGACATTTTTCCTTGAATTGGTGACAAATTACACTGTTTTGTGTTATAGCCCGGTGCTATACTGGCTGTGATTAAATTGAAACTCATCAAGGCGTGAAACGTTAGCTAGTTGACGTTTCACGTTTTACATTTAACGCAGGAGAACACTAATGGCCCAAAAATTAACCGGGCGTAACATGGTAACGATTGATGGCAATACCGCTGCTGCCTATGTTGCTCATGCTGTCAATGAAGTGATTGCCATTTATCCCATTACGCCCTCATCACCCATGGGGGAAATGGCCGATGAAAAATCGGCCGCCGGGGAACCCAATATTTGGGGCACGGTTCCCGCCGTGGTAGAAATGCAGTCGGAGGGCGGCGCGGCCGGGGCCGTGCATGGCGCTTTGAGCACCGGCGCTTTGACCACCACCGTTACCGCCTCCCAGGGATTGCTGCTGATGATCCCCAATATGTATAAAATTGCCGGTGAGCTAACCCCCACCGTTTTTCACGTGGCGGCCCGCTCGCTGGCCGCCCAGGGTCTTTCTATTTTTGGCGACCACTCCGACATCAACGCGGCCCGGGCTACCGGCTTTGCCATGCTGTGCTCCAACAATGTGCAAGAGGTCATGGATTTTGCCCTGATTTCTCAATCGGCCACCCTGGAAGCGCGGGTTCCCTTTATCCACTTTTTTGACGGCTTCCGCACCTCGCACGAAATCCAAAAGGTGGAGCAGTTTACCTATGATGACATGCGGGCTATGCTGGATGAGCGGGCTGTGCAGGCCCATCGCCGGCGCGGCCTTTCGCCCGACCGGCCGGCGCTGCGCGGCTCCGCTCAAAACCCGGATGTTTACTTCCAGGGGCGAGAAACGGTTAACGTTTACTACCAGCAAACCCCGGCCATTGTGCAGCAGGCCATGGACCGCTTTGCAGAACTGGTAGGTCGCCAATATCAACTATTTGATTATGTGGGCGCGCCGGACGCCGAGCGGGTGGTGGTGGTGATGGGTTCTGCCGCCGAAACCTTGCATGAGGTGGTTAACCACCTGCTGGCCCAGGGTGAAAAGGTTGGCCTGGTCAAGGTGCGGCTGTACCATCCCTTTGCCGCCGACGCCTTTCTCAAAGCCCTGCCGCCCACTGTCAAAGCCATGGCCGTGCTGGACCGCACCAAAGAACCGGGCGCGCTGGGCGAGCCGCTGTACCTGGATGTACTCACCGCCCTCAGCGAAGCCTTTGGCGAGGGCAAACTGGCGGCCATGCCCAAAGTGGTGGGCGGCCGCTATGGCCTCGGCTCCAAAGAGTTCAATGCCGGTATGGCCAAAGCCGTGTTCGACAACCTTAAAGCCGAACCGCCCAAAAATCACTTTACCATCGGTATTCACGACGACATCACCCACACCAGCCTGCCCTGGGACAACGATTTTTCCAGCCTGCCGCCCAAAGTCCACCAAGCTGTCTTTTATGGCCTGGGGGCCGATGGAACGGTGGGGGCCAACAAAAACTCCATCAAAATCATCGGCAAAGCCACCGATAACTACTGTCAGGGTTTCTTTGTTTACGACTCCAAAAAATCGGGCGCGATGACCATTTCTCACCTGCGCTTTGGCCCCACGCCCATTCGCAGCACCTACCTGATTCAAAAGGCTAATTTCCTGGCCTGCCACAATTTTAGCTTTATCGAGCGTTACAATATGCTCGACAGCGTGGTTGAAGGCGGCACTTTTCTGCTTAACTGCCCCTACGACCAGGATGAAGTGTGGAATAACCTGCCTGTTGAAGTGCAGCGACAGATTATTGACAAGAAACTCAAATTTTACGTCATTGACGCCATCAAGCTGGCCAAAGCCATTGGCCTGGGTGGGCGTATCAACATCATCATGCAGACCGCCTTTTTTGCTATTTCTGGCGTCTTGCCAGAAACAAAAGCCATGGACTTGATCAAACTGGCCGTGGAAGATACCTACGGCGCCAAAGGCCAGACGGTCGTCAATATGAACATCCGGGCGGCGGCTTTATCCAAAGAACGCATCCAGCGGGTCAACACGCCCTCAAAAGTTACCGGCGGCCGCGGCATGCGCCAGACAGTTGTGGAGGGCATGCCCGATTTTGTAAAGAATGTCACGGTCCCTATTATCGCCGGGCAAGGCGACCAACTGCCCGTCTCGGCCATGCCCGCCGACGGCACCTTCCCCACCGGCACCACCAAGTGGGAAAAGCGCGCCATTGCCACCGAAATCCCTGTTTGGGAGCCAAGCCTGTGCATCCAATGCAACCAATGCGCCTTTGTTTGCCCGCACGCCAGCATCCGCACCAAAGTGTACGAGGAGCAGTACGCCAACGGCGGCTCCCCCGACGGCTTCAAAGCCATCGCGGCTAGCGGTCGAGAATTTAAAGAGATGATGTACACGGTGCAGGTGGCCCCGGAAGATTGCACCGGCTGCGGTATTTGCGTCAACGTCTGCCCGGCCTATGAAAAAGACGCCAGGGGGGCCAAAACCGATAAAAAAGCCATCAACATGAAGCCGCTGAACGAGTCCCTACGCCGGCAAGAGGCCGCCAACTTTGACTACTTCCTGTCCGTGCCCGATACCGACCCCAAGTTGTTCAACCGCTTCACGGTCAAGGGGTCGCAACTGCTGCCGCCGCTGTTTGAATTTTCGCTGGCCTGCGCCGGCTGCGGTGAAACGCCCTACATCAAGCTGTTAACCCAGCTTTACGGCGACCGGGCTATCATCGCCAATGCCACCGGCTGTTCCTCCATTTATGGCGGCAACCTGCCCACCACCCCCTACACCGCCCGCCGGGATGGCCGCGGCCCGGCCTGGTCAAACTCGTTGTTTGAAGATGCCGCCGAATTTGGTCTGGGCATGCGTTTGACGGTAGATAAGATGAGCGAGTTTGCCCGCGAACTGCTGGGTAAGCTGATGGTGGAAGCCGGCCCCCATACCGCTCTGCTTGAAGCTATCTGCGACGCTAAACTCGAGACCCAGGATGAAATTGAAGCGCAGCGGGTGCGAGTGGCGCAGCTTAAAGAAATTCTCAGCGCCGAGAAGAACGACCTCTCGCAGCGGCTGCTGCCCATTGCCGATTACCTGGTTAAAAAATCGGTCTGGATTATTGGCGGCGACGGTTGGGCCTACGATATCGGCTACGGCGGCCTGGACCACGTGCTGGCTTCCGGGCGCAATGTTAACGTGCTGCTGCTGGATACCGGCGTTTACTCCAACACTGGCGGGCAAATGTCAAAAGCCACCCCGCGTGGGGCGGTGGCTAAATTTGCAGCGGCCGGCAAAGCTGCCCCTAAAAAGGATTTGGGCCTGATGATGATGATGTATGGCCACGTTTACGTGGCCCAGGTAGCGATGGGCGCCAATATGACCCAGACGGTCAGAGCCTTTCAGGAGGCCGAAGCTTACCAGGGGCCGTCGCTCATCATTGCTTACAGCCATTGCATTGCGCACGGCATCAATATGGCTACCGCTAACGATTTGCACAAAGATGCCGTCCACAGCGGCTTTTGGCCCCTATATCGTTACAACCCGCTGGCCGAGGACGGCAAACCGGCCCTGCACCTGGACTCCAAATCACCCGATGAGGATATTGCCGATTTTATGTACAAACAAAACCGCTTCCGGGTGCTGCGCCAGGCTGACCCGCAGCGAGCCAATGCCTTGCTAGAAGAAGCCCGCGAGGAGATTGCCAAGCGATGGCGCGTTTATGAGGAGTTAGCGCGGGGGTAAACTCATCACCTGCCATAAAATCCCCAGCCTTCCGGGGGTTCAGAAACCTGCAAGGTTAGCCAAATACTTTAAAGGGCAGGAAGGGCAACCGCCAATCAGGGGCACGGATGTTACCGTGCCCTTTTCTTGTTTACAGAGACCATACCCAATAAGGCCACTTTAGGCTTGTCCAACTTTCCAAGCCGGGTTACAATCAGGGGCTACCGGGGAGGAAAGTGCAGTATGCTCACACGCAGCAACATTGCCAAATTTTTTCAAGAAGGTTACTGGCGGCGGCCGCTTTACACCTATCGCTTGTGGCGCATGGAAACCCACCGCTGGGGCAGCATGAAAAGCGTTTGGGAGCACATTGGCCGGGACCGCCAGTTGGCCTTTATGATGATAAATAACAGCCAGGATGAAGCGCAGCTTCAGACGACAGGCCGGCTGGTGGCCGAGGGGTTACAACGCGGGTTGAAGATTGAGCCGCAGCACCGGGTTTTAGAAATAGGCTGCGGCGTGGCCCGGATTGGGCGAGAACTGGCCCCGTACTGCGGCGAGTGGTGGGGCTGCGATATTTCCGGCAGCATCATCCACCTGGCCCGGCAGCGCACCGCCCATCTTGCCAATGTTCACCTGGAAGTGCTCAACGACAGCTCGCTCAGGAACCTGGCCGACAACTCGTTTGACCGGGTTTACTGCCACGCCGTTTTTATGCATATGGATCAGGAAAATATTTTTCACTACCTTCAAGAAACGCAGCGAGTACTGCGGCCCGGCGGGTTAGCCCTGTATGATGCCATGAATCTGACGAATGAAGAAGGTTGGACCCGCTTTTTGTGGGAAATTGAGCATTACCGGGGCCGCGCCGCCCGCCCCATTCACCACAGCCGCTTCTCTACCCCCCAGGAGATGACCCAGTTCACCGTAAAGGCCGGCCTGGGGCTGGTGTACTGCGGCGAACCTAAAATTTGGGTGCAGGTAGTTGCGGCCAAATATCCGGCAAATAGCCTGACCGAGGCGGAACGCCTGGCTTTTTTGGAGGAAGCGCGCCGGCAAATTGACCCGGAGGCGTTAACGGCGGTATAATTAAAAGCTTCAACGCTGGCAGAGTGAAGCTGTTTTGCCCTAGGAGCGGCGGCGGCGGGACATCATTCGGCGTCGTTCGGGCGGCTCCCGCAACCTTAAACCGGCCTGGAAAGCAATGCCCACGATGACCAAAACTACCCACAGCACCAGGTCGGCCGGTGGGGTGAGGGTGATGAGCGTGGAGAGCCGGACCGCCTCTGTAACCAGGGTGGCTCCCGCCAGGGCCGACAGTACCATCAGGGCCGGGTCAAACAGGTAAAATACCAACACGGCCCCGATCATTCCTCCAATGAGATAAACCAGCCATTCCCAGGGGCTAACCCTCACGCTCAACGCTGCCAGCAGCGACAACAGGGTATAGCCTCCAAAAATAAAACCGGCTATCATCACGGCCACCTGCTGTAAAACAATCGCCAGGATAGCCCCGACAATACCCAACCCTAAAGCTACCAGCAGAATCAGCCAATCCGGCTGACCGGGCAGCAGCAACGGTGTGACCACTACACCCAGTACAAAACCAGAAACCGCCACAAACAACCAGAACAACTGGCGTCCAAATAGCAGCACCGCCAGGCCGGTAAGAAAATTAATAAGCGAAGATAGAATCATCGTTCAACTCCTGTGAAAATAGCTTATCCCGCCAATTTTGAGGCAAAGCTTATTTGGAGCTTCTGGGAAGGTTTACCAAATAACTTTGAACATGCCCTGCACGGTGTGGTGATTATCCTATCCTAGAACTATTTTTTATGCTACAATAATAACCTCAAACCCACTGCTGCCCAGAGAAAATACCCCATGCTAAAATTAAAGCTGCCCACCGGAAAGATACGTTCTGTTGTGTGGTTAATCATACTAAGTGGTTGGGCGCTTGGCTGCGCCGTGCTGCCGGAACCCCAGAGCGGCGCCTCGCCAACGCCCTCCACACAGGCTCAGCCGGCCGCTGACAGCCTTAAAGTCCTTCATTATTTTAATGATAATCTGGGCCGCCAGTCAATGGACGAGGTCATCAGCTTATTCCAACAAGAACAGCCTGATCTCAAAACCGTCGGCGAAGCCATGGACCATGAAACTTTTAAGGTGGCTATTCCCTCGTTGCTGGCCAGCGAGGCCCCCCCGGATGTGTTCTCGTACTGGGCCGGAGCGCGGGTCCAGGCGGTCGTTGCCTCCGGTGGCCTTCAACCCCTGGATCAGTTATGGGCTGATAATAACCTGGACCAGGCTTTTCCCCCTGGGATTGCCGCCGGCTCCACCTATAACGGGCAAAAATATTTTGTACCTATCGGCTATCACTATGTAGCCTTTTTTTATAATAAAAAACTGTTTGACGCCATTGGGGCCGCTCCACCCCAAACCTGGGACGAACTCAAAAACCTGGCCGGCCGGTTCAAGCAAGCCGGCATTCCTGCCTTTGCGTTGGGTTCACGAGAACGCTGGCCGGCCCAATTTTGGTTTGATTACCTGCTGCTGCGCACCGCCGGCCCCACCTATCGGGCCGAGTTGATGGCCGGTCAGCGCGCTTATACCGACCCCGAAGTAACGCGGGTTATGCAACTGTGGCTGGACCTGGTTCAGGCCGGTTACTTTTACCCCGACGCCAACGCCTACGACTGGGCTGAAGCGGCCGATCAAGTGGCTCGTGGCCAGGCCGCCATGACCTTGATGGGTACCTGGATTACTGGCTATTATAAGAATAGCTTAAAATTAGAGCCGGACAAAGATTATAGCTACTTTCCTTTTCCGGTGATTGATCCGGGCGTACCCACCACCGCTTTAGGGCCAATTGACGGCTTTGTGATGGCTAAAAATGCCCCTCACCCCGCCGCCGCCAACCAATTTCTGCTTTTTTTGGCCTCACCGGAACCGCAAAAAATATGGACCCTGGGCCAGGGCGCCTTACCCCCTAATCTCAAGGTTGACCCGGCCATTTATGATTCCCTCATCCAGCGCGTTTTAAAAGATATGGCCGCCGCCCAATTCTTTGCCTTTAATTATGACCTGGCCACGACGCCGCCTATGGCTGAAGCCGGCCTGGACGCTTTTTCTGAATTTATCGCCCGCCCCGGCGACTATCTCACGATTATGCAAAAGACTGAAGACCACCGCCGTGAACTATTTCCTGACTAAAAACGGTTAACGCCCATGAAATTTTGGACCAGAAGCCTGCTGGCCCGCCTGGTAATTTATTACCTGTTACTCTCGGTTGTAACCGTCAGCCTGGTTGGGTATATTGCCTTAATTGAAGCCACCGATGCGCTGCAGGCTTCTGTTTTTGAGCGGCTCAATGCCGTCGCCACGCTCAAGGCCGATGAACTGAACCGCTGGGTCAATGACCAGCTTCGAGATGTGCTGTTTGTGGCCGGCCTGCCTTCGGTTCAAACCCAGGGCGAAATTCTTTTGCGCCAGTCTGCCGCCAGCCCCGCCTATCAAGCCGCCTACCAGGCCCTCTCAGAAAACCTGACCAAAATCATTGCCCAAAAACCAGGTTTACGAGAAATCTTTATTCTCGACCTGGACGGCAACGTTATTATTTCTACCGATTTAAGCCATGTCGGTCAAAATCAGGCCGGCGAAAATTATTTTCAACAGGGCCAAAAGCTGATCTTTTTAGCCAGCAGCTTTATTCAAAATGTTTATATTTCGCCAACCACTAACCGGCCGGCGATGACCATCGTCGTCCCGTTTTTTAATCAATCGGGCCAGCGTTTGGGCCTGCTGGCGGCCCATCTCTACCTGGAACGGATGAACCGGATTATCCTCAATCGCACCGGCCTGGGCCAAACCGGCGAAACTTACCTGGTTGACTCCTCCTATCAATTTGTCTCCGAAGCCCGTTTTCGCAGCCAGCTCTTTGAGTTTCCCCAGGGAGTGCATACCCAAGGCATTGACGCCGCTCTGCAAAAACAGAATGGGGCCGGCCGCTACCTTAATTACGAAGGCGCGCCGGTGATTGGGATCTATCGCTGGCTGCAAGACCGGGAGATAGCCCTGCTGGCCGAAATGCACGAAGCCGAAGCTTTTGCCCCGGCCCGCCAACTGGCCCAGATAATCTGGCTGGTCGGCTTAACTTCGGCGGTGATCTTGGGATTGGGGGTTTATCTGCTGGCTCGCCAGATCACCCGGCCTATCCTGGCTATTACCCACACCGCCACCCAGGTAGCGGCCGGCAATCTGGCGGCCACCGTGCCGGTACTGACTCAGGATGAAGTCGGCCTGCTGGCCCGCACCTTTAATCAGATGACCGGCCAGTTGCAAACCCTGTACGCTAACCTGGAAGAGTTGGTCCAGGACCGCACCCACCGCCTGGAACTGGTCGCTTCCCTGGGAGAACGATTTAACGCCATTTTAGATTTAGACCTGCTGCTGGCAGAAATTGTCAACCAAATCAAGCAGAGCTTTGGTTATTACCATGCCCAAATTTACCTGCTGGATGAATCTGGCCAAAATTTAATCTTGGCCGCCGCTACCGGCATGGCCGAGATTCAACCAAGAGACAGCGACAGGGTTATCCCCCTAAACACGGAGATTAGCCTGATGGCCCTGGCCGCTCGCACCGCCGAAATTGTCAACGTGCCGGATGTACAGCGATCCGATGATTGGCTGGCCAGCCCGCTTTTGCCCCACACCGCCTCCGAAATTGCCGTGCCCATCATTATTGGCGACAGCGTGGCCGGGGTGCTGGATGTGCAAGAAAATAGATCGGGCAGCTTTGACGAGAGCGACGCTAATCTATTCCGCTCTATGGCCAACCAGATTGCTATTGCCCTGAACAATGCCCGGCTGTTTAGCCATATTCAGCACACCAATCAAAAACTTCAAACGCTCAATGCCCGCTTACAAGATGAACTGAACCTGGCCCGCCAGATTCAGCAAAGCCTGCTGCCGCCGCCCAAGCCCAACTGGCGCGGGGTTGACATCCTTTGTTACAGCCGGCCGGCCCATGAAGTAGGGGGCGATTTATACGCCTACCACGCTTTTGACGCGTCGCCAGAAACTACTCTCAAATATGTGATTGCGGTCGGTGATGTTTCCGGCAAAGGGATGCCGGCCGCTTTATTAATGGCGGTCAGCATGGCCTCGTTTCAATCCATTATGCCCAGCGGTTTGCCCCCCGCCAACCTCTTAGCCAACCTTGACCGGACCATTTTGCCTTATACCCGTACCAGCCATCAAAATTGCGCCCTGTGTTACCTTGAAATTACCCCCCCGGTTGTGCCGGCCAACACCCCCAATGGCGGAGCCTTGCGGGCGGCTAACGCCGGGTGCATTTACCCTATCATCCGCCGGTACGATGGCTCAATCGAGTGGGTTCGGGTGGGCGGGCCGCCCCTGGGTTTTGGTTTGGGCGCAGCCGACGGCTACCATGAGGCCGAGTATCCCTTGAGCACAGGCGACTTGGTTATTTTAATCAGCGATGGCGTGGTAGAGGCTAGAAACAGATATGGAGAGATGTTTGGTTTTGAGCGTTGGGAGCAGACGATCCGCTCCGGGCCGCCCCGCAGCGCCGAAGCCATGTTAAGCTATCTCAAAACCCAGGTGACCATTTTTATCGGAGAAATAGAACCCCACGATGATATGACCATTGTGGTCGCCCAGGTGTAACACCTTGACCACCTTTGTATCTCATTTCGAGCTGCAAAGCAGCGAGAAATCTCCAACAGGTCACTTCAAGTGATGATCCACCCTGGGTGGATTCTCAAAACTCCGAAACTCCCGGCATAACTCGATAAAACGCCCCACCGTTACCTCCCATAACTCCCGGCCAAACTCGGCGGTAGCCACGCTGGCATCCCCGGCGATGCCGGTGCGGCTGATGCGGCTCCACCAATCCTGCCACATAATCGGGCTGGGCCGGCCCAAATCCCAGTTAAAGTATTTCCCCGCCGCCTGGTTGATGTCCCGCTCGGCTTTGTCCATCTGTACCCACTCCGGCTGCAGGTGCAGCATCATGGCCGTTTCATACTCGCAGGCGTGGCTCACGCTGCCGGGGCCGCCTTTCCGGCCTGCTTCCAGCACATCCGCACACAGCGAGGGATCAATGGCAGCGTTGGGACTCACGGCGGCACACTTGGCCCCGGTCAAGATGACGCATTTGCGGGCCGCCAAATCGGCGATGCTGTGGTTAGAGCCATGCCCGTTGACAATCAAAATATGCTTGAAGCCGTGCCGGGCCACGCTGATGGCCACCTGCGATACGTAGGCCAGGCAGGTCTCGATGTCAACGGCAATCGTACCAGGGAAATCTATATGGTGCTCGTCCAGCCCAAAGGGGATGGTGGGCAAAATCAGCACGTCACCCTCGGTCCGCCGGCCCACTTCCTCCAAAATCCCGGCCAGGATGTCGTTGTCGGTGGACAGGGGCAGGTGGGGGCCGTGATCTTCCACCGCGCCAAAGGGGATCAATACCACCGGCTGCGGATTGCGATTGATAGCCTCGTTCATCTCCGGCCAGGTTAAACGATCATAACGCCAGGTGTGCATGTTTTTTATAGCTCCTTGTTCAATTACCAATTACTAATTACCTTTCCCAACCGCGTCACCCCTTCCACCAGTTCATCCACCTCATAATAGGCAAAGCTCAGGCGCAGATAGTTGGTCAAACCCTGTTGGCTGGAAAATTTAACGCCCGGCTGGAAGCTGACGTTGTTGCGCCGGGCCTCGGCCAAAAGTTCCTGGGCGCGCCGGTCTTCCGGCAAGCGCAGCCAGATAAAAAAGCCGCCGCCCGGTTCGGCAAAAGTGACTGAACCGGGCAGATGTTGGCGCAAGGCCTGGCTCAAAGCGGCGGAACGCTCGGTGTAGACCTGCTTCAGATGGGCCAGGCACCACTCTTGCAGCCCCAACTCCAACATGCTCTGTACGATGCCCGAAGTGAAGGGATTGAGGCCGCCGCCGCTTTCCAGCAGCCCGGCGTGGATGAGCGGGTCGAGCCGCTGCGGGGCCGCCTGAATCCAGCCCAGGCGCAGCCCCGGGGCCAGAATTTTGGAAAATGACCCCAGCGAGATGACCGGGGCCGAATTAATGGCAGCGGCCAGGGGCGGCGGCGGGGCAACGCGATAATCGAGCATCTGGTAAACTTCATCGGCCACGATGAGGAAGCCGTACTCCTGGCTGAGTTGGAGCAGCCTTTGCCGCCGCTCGGCCGAGAGGGTGGCCGCCGAAGGGTTGTGAAAGGTGGGAATGGTGTACAAAAAGACCGGCTTGTGGCGGACAAGCTGCTCCTCCAAGGCCTCAAGGCTGAGGCCGTTTTCATCCATCGGGATGCCAACGATGTTGAGCCGGTAATCCCGAAAGATGAGCAAAGCCAAAAAGTAAGTTGGCTCTTCCACAAAGATAGTATCGCCGGGTTGGGTAAAGCGGGTGCAAATCAAATCGAGGGCTTGCGACGCGCCGCTGCTGATCAAAAGCTGCCCGGCCTCCACCGGCGCGCCGTATTTTTGGCTCAGAAATTGGGCCAGCGCCAGCCGAAAATACCCGTCGCCCTGTTCTGCGCCGTACTGCAAGATAGAAGCATCGGCCTGGCTTAAGCGGTGATCCGCCGCCTCCTTCAAGGCGGCCGAGGGCGGCGGGCGCTCGACCGGCCTGGGCCAG
>CAZDMM010000032.1:0-20701 GCA_964505845.1 uncultured Caldilineaceae bacterium | reverse complement strand
GGGCGCGGGTGCGGCTGGCAAACCACCAGTGGTTGTCCTCAGGGATTTTAGACTCCATTAATACTCACAACTTGTTTAATTTTTCCCAATTCTACTCGACGCCGGAGGATAGCACAAAAAAGCCGGAGAGGTCGGAGACATTGTCCGATCCCTACTTGGCTATTTTCCCTGGCCATAAATCCATCCGCCATAAGAAATACCCGCTTAAACCCAGAGAAAGCAAAGGGAACCGGGCGTTGGGTAATTAGGCAACTGAGGGTTGGGTAATTGGGAACTGGGCGTTGGATAATTAGGCAATGGGATGTTGGGTAATTAGGGAACCGAAGGTTGGGTAATTAGGCAACTGAGGGTTGGGTAATTAGGCAACTGAGGGTTGGGTAATTAGGCAAGACGTTACGGCAGTAAGCCTATTTAAGCAGTATTCTCTGGCAACATAGTAATGATTCTCCCAGAACAAAAGAACTTATACCGATTGGACTTATGTCACTCAGCAAGAACAGGATCATCTGAATAAAAGGATCAGAATCCTTTTTAATGATGGACAACCGTCGGGGAGTCGTGATAAAATGTTACATAATTAAGAATATCTTATGAACCCACACGGTCTACATCTATTGAAACATAAAACGCAAACTGACACCGTTGCCTTCGGCACGCAAAGCGCCGGCGTGGTATCCCCCCAAAGGGGCGCAGAGCGAAGGACACCCTTGCGGTGTAGCCCTGCGGGTAAAATGTAAGGGTGCTTGGCATAAATTCATTACGTTTTACGCTTTATGTTTTATGAGCAAATCATTTTTTGATGGATTTTTGATAAGTGTTCCCGAAGAATGAGACACACTCCGGCTTTCACTCCGACACTTCGGAGGGGAGGGGTGATAGCATGTCAGCAGAAAAATTTGCCCGGTTGCTCACCGCCGCCATCCACAAAATACGGCTGCACGAGTCGAAGACCATCAAGAAGACGATCCAGATTGTGCAGGATGAGCTGGGCTACGCCCTGGGGCGAGATTCAGGCTCTTGCATCGAGTATTGGCGTAAAGGGCACACCCCGGCCGAGTTGGACGATGTGACCACGCTGGCCCGTGAGTTGGTCAAACGGGGTGGTTTGAACCAGGAGGAACTGCGCCAATTCCTGCACAGCGCCGGCTTTCCCGATCCGGCCAGCCTGGGCGCGGAATTATTTCCGGCGCTCCTGCCGCCTTTTGATGACCTGGCGCCCTTTGTGGTGGGGCCGCCCATCAGCCAGCCACGCCAATTCTTTGGGCGAGAGGCGGAACTCAAGCGACTCTTCAACTTATGGCAGCGCTTTCCCCTGCAAAATGCGGCGGTGATCGGCCTGCACCGCAGCGGCAAAACTTCGCTGCTGCGTTACGTGGAGCAAATTACCCAGGCCGGCCCGGCCCAGGTGCGCCCCGGTCAGCGCACCGATTGGCTGCCCCAGCCGGAGCGTTACCGGTGGGTCTACGTGGATTTTCAAAACGCCCACATGGGGAATAAAGAAAGGCTGCTCCGTTATGTGCTGACCGGCCTGCATTTGCCCGTGCCGGAGCCGTGTGACCTCAACGGCTTCATCGAAAGCGTTAGCCAACATTTACAATCGCCGGCCATCATCTTGATGGATGAAATTGGGGCCGGGTTGGCCGCGCCGGAGCTGGACCAACAATTTTGGTGGAGTTTGCGCTCGCTGGGCAGCAATTACACCAATGGCAAGCTGGGCTTTGTGCTGACCGCCTCTACCGCACCGCCGCTGCTGGCCCACGAGTACGGCAAGCCATCGCCCTTTTTTAACATCTTTGGCCACACCTTAACCCTGGGGCCGTTAAGCGAGGCGGCGGCCTATGAACTGCTCGCCAATTCGCCCCGGCCCTTTGCCCCGGCCGATGTCGCCTGGATCATCGCTCAAAGCGGCCGCTGGCCTATCCTCTTGCAAATCCTGGCCGATACCCGGCTCACCGCGCTGGAAGAAGGCCACACGGGCGATGGCTGGCAGGTGGAAGGTTTGCGCCGGATTGAGCCTTTTCGTTATTTGCTGGAATAGGTGCCCAGAAAAACTCAACCCAACCATTTTGGGCCGGATTAAGAGACAATTGCCCTACGGGTTAGGGGATTTTTTCCTTTATTTTTCATCCCCCAATCCCTAAATCCCGGCCAGAATTTTTCTAAAGGATTATACCTCAGCCATGGGCCAGAATTTGAACGGCCAACCGGTGACAAATGCCTATACTGATGCCCCGGCGCTACACCCCAACCTGCTGTTGGGCAGCTTGCAGCTCCTCTTTTGGCTTTTCTTTCATCCCTCGGCCTGGCGCCGCTATGTAATTCGCCTCGATCCCGCACTAAAATCTGATTTTACCCTGGCCGAACTCAAGCCGGTGCACCGGTACAGCCGTTTGCTGCTTCAACTCTATCTGGCGCTGCCGCTCCTGGTCAGCCTGCCGACCGGCCTGACCCTCTGGCTGGGACAGTCGTCCCTGGCCGATACCATAACCTCCATGGCCTATGTCCTGGCCCTTAGCTTAACCCTGGGCCTCATCATCGGGACGGCGGTCAGCGTGGCCGCCGGGGTTGTGGGCAGTGTGCTGGTAGGGCTGGCGGTGGGAACGGTGGCCAGCCTGACCACTACCGATACGGTAGAAAGCATTATCGTCCCCACGGCCATCAGCCTGGCGATGGGAGCGGCGGGCCACGTGGCCGCCAGCCTGGCCGGCCGGCGCTGGCCTTATGCCTCGGCCCGGCCAACGCCCCAATTAGGCTCTCAAATTGGGGGTGTGGTCAGCGGCGTTTTGGTAGGGATGATCGTCATGAACGGGCTGGGTTTCCTGCTGCAGACCTTGACCGGCCTGGCTACCGGGCTGGCCGACAACCTGGCCTATTGGTTGTCGCGGATGGTCATCGTGGGGTTATCGTTTGGGCTGGCGGCCGGTTGGCGGTGCGGCGCCCGCTGGGGGGTGAGCGGCGGCATAATGGCCGGGCTGGCTTATGGCCTGGCCGTGCTCGGCGCCGAGTCCGGCTTTTTAAGCGACAGCGGTTTAACCATCGGCCTGGCCGGCGGCCTGCTGTTTGGAACCTCGTTTGGGGTGACGGTGGCGCTGCCCTATGTGCTGGCCGAGTACATGGCCGGGGCCTGGGCCGGGGCCTGGGCCGGCGCTCTGGGAAGTTGGGGACGGCATATTTACCGTAATGACCTGCCGCTCTGGCCTGATGCGCCGCTGGGGTTGTTGGGTATCCTGGCCGGTGTAAGCCTGGCCTGGTGGCGGCCACCGCTGCTTTACCCCCTGCTGGCCGCCTGGAACCTCAGCCTCTTTCGCCTGGATCAGCGGCGCGCCGAGGGAAAAACAAGCTGGCTGCGCTGGCATTCCGCCTTTTGGGATGAGTGGCAGTATTTGCCGCTGGCCGGCCTGGATGAGCATCTGCTCTTGATTATGGAACGCTCTCCTGCCGAAGGGCAGGCAGCGCTGGCCTATTTAAGCACCGGCCGCCAGCGTTGGGCGGCCCAGGTGGTGCAGCTTGAACTGGAAGCGCGCCGGCTGGAAGGGTACGACTCTCTCAGCGGCGTGGCCCAGGCGCACCGGAGCCTGGCAGCCGGTTCACTGGACGGCCCGGCCAGCCCGCTGTGGCGCAGCCTGGGCCATGTGAGCCAGGATGTGGAGTCTGCTTTAAACCAAACCACCCCCTACCATCAGCGTTTGGCCTTCAGCGCCGTCGAGGGCCGGCTGAACAGCCTGGAGCGCGAGTTAAGGTTGAGCAGCGAACCCTATGCCTCTCGTTTCATCCCCCTTATCAGGCGTTGGCGGCAACTGGTGGCCAATCATCTGGCTCAACTGGCTCAAGCAGTGGAACAAAGCGGGGAGATTGACAACCCTTACGTAGTCGGGGTGCCGCTGACCGAACAGCAGGAAATTTTTGTAGGGCGCGCCGACATCGTGGCCCGCATTGAGCAACTGCTGCTGGACCGCCGTCGCCCGCCTTTGCTGCTCTATGGGCAGCGGCGGATGGGTAAAACCTCGCTGCTGCGCAACCTGGGGCGGCTTTTGCCCCACACCATTGTACCCTTGTTTGTGGATGGACAGCGCTGCGCCCTGGCCGGTGATTATCCTGATTTTCTCTATAACCTGGCCGGAGAGATGCGCCAATCGGCGGAGCAGCAGCGTTATCTGCTCTTACCGCCGCTGGGCCGTGAAAGCCTGGCCGCCAGCCCTTTTACCGGCTTCAACGAGTGGCTCGACCAGGTTGAGCGGCTGTTGGCGGCCCAGGGACATACCATTGCCCTGCTGGCCCTGGATGAGTTTGAGATGCTGGACAGCGTTTTGAACAAAGGGCGCTTTGATGAAACCGACGTGCTAAGCCTCCTGCGGTACATCATCCAGCACCGGCCTTATTTTAAGGTGATGCTGGCCGGCTCCCACCCGCTGGAGGAATTTCAGCGTTGGGCCGGCTATTTGATTAACGTGCAGGTGGTCAAGGTGGGCTACCTGGCCGAAGCTGAGGCTCGCCAGCTCATCGAGCAGCCCATTAAAGATTTTGCCTTGCGCTATGAGCCGGCGGCCAGCCGGCGGGTCTGGGAATTGACCCGGGGCCACCCGGCCCTGGTGCAGCTTCTGTGTTACGAGATCATCACCCTCAAAAACGAGCGCCTTCCGGCCTCACCTGGAGAGGAATGGAACGGACGCCGCCGGGTCTGCCGCGCTGACGTAGAGGCAGCGGTAGGGCGCGCTTTGGCCAGTGGCAGCTTCTTCTTTACGGATATTCAACAGAACCAGGTCAATCAGGCCGGTTTGGCCCTGCTGCGTTTGATGGCTGCCCAGGGCGAAGGCGCTGTCACCGGCCGGGAGTCCCTGGCCCACAGCGCCCCATCCTCGACTGAACTGGAGCAGACCCTGGCCCTGCTGTTGCAGCGGGATTTGATTGAAGCGGCCGGCGGCAGCTACCGTTTTCAGGTTGAACTGATCCGGCGCTGGTTTGCCCTCAACCCCTTGAGTTTTCGGAGTTAGTTTCGGAGCGCCGCTCCCACCCTTCGGAGTGGGGGTGTGGTAAGCTCCAACCTGAGTGATGAAAAATCTAGCAGGTTGGAGGGCTTCTCTAATGAACAGTCTCAGCAGCAGACCAATATCAAAACCGTTAGACCGGTTGGCCGGGGTATTGACGCAGGATTTTGCCGTGGTTGAAACGATTCTGCGCAGCCGGCAGCAGTTTTTTGAGGAGATTCGCCAGGGTATTGGCCTGGCCGAGAAAACGCGGGCCTTGCTGGTATCAAGCAGCGCCTTTTTAGCCGTGTATGGAGCGGTGCTGGGGTCTACCCACAGCCTGGCCCAGGCGCTCAGTTCGGCGGTGAAACTGCCCCTGTTATTTCTGATCACTTTGATCATCTGCGTGCCCGCCCTGTACATCTTCAGTGTGCTGTTTGGAGCCAACCAACGGCTCCCTCAGGTCGTCGCGCTGATCCTGGCGGCCATCACCGTGACGGCGGTGCTGCTGCTCAGTTTTGCGCCCATCGTCTTTTTCTTTCTGTTGACCACGTCGGGCTACCAGTTTTTTAAGCTGTTGAATGTGCTCTTTTTTACCATTGCCGGCGTGCTGGGCATGGTATTCCTCAGCCGGGGGATGCGGCTGGTCTCTGCCTCAGACAAAGCCGAGGGGTCAAAGATGCGCGGCCTGGTTTTGTACCTGTGGATCATGCTCTATGCCTTTGTTGGCAGCCAGATGGCCTGGACGCTGCGCCCCTTTGTGGGCTATCCCGGGGCCAGGTTTGAGTTGATCCGGGAAATCGGCGGCAACTTCTATGCCAACGTTTTTATGAGCCTGGGTGAAATGCTGGGCTTTTTCATCGTTAAGTAGGCGAGGAGACTTTCATGCTTGATCTTTTACCCCTTCACCCTGAACCCCCCACCGCGCCGCCCGAAGCCGAGGCCGCGCCTCAAGCGGGGTTGAATATGGGACGCCACCTGGCCCTGATTGTGATAGCCATGGCGGCGTTGTTGGGACTGGTCAACCTCCCCTTTAGTCCCTACGGGCAGCTCCAGCCAAAGGCCACGGCCCTGGTTATCTACGATGGAATGTTGTTGCAAGGAAGCGGAGCAGATATTTACCGGCTGGAGGAGCACCAACTGCGCCGTCTGGCTGACCCGGCGGCATTTAAGGCCGCCTATTTTCCACGGGCCAGCATCCACACCGTGGAGGACAGTCTGCTGGCGCAATTTGCCCAGGGCCGGCCCATCCGCCGCTGGCTAAAGTGCCTCACCGATCCCAATATCTACACCCTGGAAAACGGCCAAAAGCACCTGTGCCCGCAAGGCTGCCCCCAGACGGCCAACGCAGCCTTGCCCTGGGATCAACCTCACCTGGTTTCTTGCCAATACTTGCACAGCTTGCCCGACGGCCCGGCGATCCCGGTTGAGGCGGAATCGGCCCCGGCGGTTCAGGAAGCTGTCACAAGCTATGGCTTTGGCCGGGTTCCGGGGCTGCCCAAGCTGTGGGGGGCGGCGTTTGGGGCGATTTTCCCGGCGGCGCTGCCCTGGCTGGGCGGCGGCGTCATTTTGAGCGGGGCCATGTGGCTGGCCTGGCGGCGCTTTGGCCCCAAGACAAGGCCGGGACAGGAGGCTGTGGCGGCTGCCCTGCGCTACCAGGCCCAGATTGAGCGGGCGCTTAAAACAACTCCGGGCGACCAGGCCCAGCAGCAGTTGCGGGTTCGGATTGCGGCCTGGATCAAGGCCATCCAAGACCTGGCCCGGCGAATTGCCGTGCTGCAGCAGGACGACCTCATTTGCCGGGAGCAGAGCGCCGTTCCCAGAGCAATTGAGGCTTTGCAGGCCCAACTGGCCCGGACTACCGACGCCGCCCTGCACCGCCAATTGCAGCGCGCCCTGGCTAACCGGCAAAATCAATTGGCTTCTCTGGAAGGCTTGCAGCGCACCATCACCCAGGCTGAAATTCAAATCGAAAATACCCTGTCGCTGTTGGGCTTGATCTACTCCCAAATCCTGACGGGCCAATCCACCCGCCACATGGCCGATTACAGCCGCCTGGCCGCCGAGGTGGATGAGGAAGTGCAGCGCCTGCAGGATCGCTTAGAGGCGCTGCGCGAGGTCAAAGGTGAGTATTTGACCAAGGATTTTGTTCTGGCCAATTAAGCTGCCCGGCCATAGGGATGCCTGGGCTACTTGGGTGATTAGGCAACTGAGGGTTGGATAGGTGGACAAGAGGCCGCGGCAGTAAGCCCATCCCTTTTCCACAAACTCGGTTTGGACACCGGGTTAGAACTCTACGCCTCGGCGCGAGACGCTGAGTCACGCCCCAGCCCGCAGCCAGGCGATCATGTGACGCAAGGCTGCATAGGCTTGCAGCCGGGCTTCGTCCGTGCCGGCGGCTTCGGCCTTTTCTACGTGCTGCTCCATCTGGTGCAGCACCAACGGCCCCAGAGCCAACAGCGCCTCGGCCCCGGAGGCGGTATATTTGACCAGGATGTAGCGGATCAAACTCGGTACAGGTACGCCGGTGGCCCGGCTGAGGTTTTCCAGGGTGGGCAGAGGGTCGGCCCGGCTGTAAAGGGCCACCTCGGCCTTGAAATTGGCATGTGGGTCGCGTTCATCCCAGGTATCTTGATAGGGGGGGAGTTCCATCGGGTTATTCCTCCTTAATCTTGTTTGGCGCGGCCCGGCCAGGCGGCAGGATTGACCAGGAAGGGCGGGCGCTCTCCCTGCAAAATTAACCCAAGCTGGTCAATCACCCCATGCATCATGGCCTCTGTCCCCCGGTCGGTGTAGGAAGCGATGTGGGGCGTGACCACCACGTTGGTCATTTGCAGCAGGGGATTATCGGGCGAGGGCGGCTCCGGGTCAAACACATCCAGCCCGGCCCCGGCCAGTCGCCCCTCGGCCAGGGCGCGGATCAGGGCCGCTTCGTCTACCACCGGGCCACGGCTGGCATTGATCAGATAGCTGCCGGGTTTCATCAGCCGCAGCTCCCGTTCACCCAGCAGCGGGCGGGTCTGCGGCGTGAGCGGGACGTGTAAGGTCACAAAATCGGCTTGGGCCAGCAGCTCGGCCAGATTGTTGACCACCTCAACCCCAGGCAGGATTGAGGCGGGGTCGCTTAGATAAGGATCGTAAGCCAGCACCCGCATCTTCAAACCGAGCGCGCCTATCTCGGCGACCCGCCGCCCAATGCGACCATAGCCTACCACCCCCAAAACTCGATCACGCACTTCCGTCCCTCGCAGCTCAAGCCGGGGAATCTCCCGCCCGCGTAACTGCATGTCGCCCATTACCACTCGCTTGGCCACCGCCAGCAGGAGGGCCACCGTATGCTCGGCGGTTGACTCGGTGGGGCCGTCTGGGGTGTTGATCACCAAGATGCCACGCTCGGTGGCGGCAGCCAGGTCAATATTATCCACCCCAATGCCGGGACGAGCCAGCACCTTTAAATTTGGGCCGATGTGATCCATCATGGGGCCGTCAATCTTTTCCTGGCCTACGATGACCATGTCAACCCCCGGCAACCGGAAGGGGTCGCCGGGGCTAAAAACTTCGGCCACGGCTTCCAAGCGCATCATCCCTTCTGGCGGCCAGCGCCAGGACATCCAAATTTTTGGTTTCATTTTCTTTTTCTATACTCCTGCTAACGTCTGACGCAAAGCTTCACCGTGAGTTTTCCACCACTGGAAGAGGATGCTGAGATCCGTGCCAATGCAAAAATGACGCACGCCCAAATCGAGGTAATATTTGGCGGCGTCGGCGCTGTCAATTTCGGCGCGGGGCGGCACGCCCATTTTCAAGGCCGTTTCGATGACCCGCCGCTCCACGGCTTTGACCTCCGGGGCATTACGAGCGCCGGGGCGGCCAATGCTCATGGAATAATCCACCGGCCCCCACTGGATCATGTCCAGGCCGGGGAGCGCGAGTATTTCTTCCAACTGTTCCACCGCCGGCTGCTTCTCAATCATCAAAACTACCACAATCTCGCGCAAAGCCTGGACATATTCCGGGCCGCCGCCATACGACATGTAGGCCATACGGCGCGCCGCCGCGCCAAAAAGGCCGCCATCCTGGGGCGTATCGGGCCGGACGGCGCGGAGACATTCCCTGGCATCCTCCACCGAGCGGCAATCGGCAAACAAGACGCTCTGAAAACCGGCCCCGACAGCCCGCTGGGCGGTAAAGGTACGGTTGGCCTGATCTACCTTGATCATCGTCCCCAGTCCGTGTAGTTCAGCCGCCCGGCATAGATTATCAAAATCGTGCAAATCATAGGGGGCATACTCGGCCACAAACTCGATGTAGTCGAACAGGCCGGTATGGCCTACCACCTCGGCGACAGCCGGCCAGGGACTGTGCAGATGAGTCCCCAGGGTAGGTTTTCCGGCTAGCAATAGTTGGCGCAGCTTATTTTGTTTCACCCTTCACCTCTCCTGAAAAAAGTTGATTTTTAATGCAAAAACGCCAGGGCGGAAAGGCGCAAAGTTTCTTTGGTGGATTAATATTTTTCCTGGCGTCTTGGTTACTTTGCGCCTTTGCGTTTAGACTTTTACTCTCACTAGCAGGGTCTTTCCCCAAAAAATGAGGCAACTATTGTAGATTCTCCACTCGCAGGGCCGCAAACTCGGCCTGGAACTGCTGCTCCAATTGAAGCCGGGTTGCGGTGGGCAGCAGCGAGGCTCTGACCCCATTCAACACCAGCCCGGTCAGGGCCTCCACCGTGAGGTTAAAGGTTTGGGCGGCGGCCAGGTATTCCTGGGTCAGGGTGGTGTTGAACATGGGCGGGTCGTCGGAGTTGAGGGTGACGTACAGCCCTTCGGCCAGCAGCCGGGGGAGCGGGTGCCTGGCAAAATCCGGGACAACCTTTAGGCAGACGTTGCTGGTGGGGCAAACTTCCAGTGGAATCTGCCGTTCACGCAGTTCGGCTACCAGGGCCGGGTCTTCAAGGCAGCGCACACCGTGCCCCAGGCGAACAGCGTGCAGCGAGCGCAGCGCGCCCCAAATGCTCTCCGGCCCCATTGTTTCACCGGCGTGGGGGATGCCGGGCACGCCGGCCGCGCGAGCGCGCGCAAAAGCTTCGGCAAACTTTTCCGGGGGATGGCCCACCTCTGGCCCGCCCAGGCCCAGGGCAATCACCCCATCGCCCAACCCTCCGATCACCCACTCGGCGGTGAGCATGCCCTCTTCCGCAGAAACGTCACGGGGAATGTCAATAATCAAGCCCATGCTGACCCCATACTCGGCCTCGGCCCAGGCGCGGGCGCGGTTAAGCGCAGCCAGTTGATCCTGGAACGGCAGCTTTCGAGAGCGGTAATGGGTATAAGCGGTGTAAGTTACCTCGCTGTAGCGGATGTTTTGGGCGGCCTGGCCGGCCAGAAATTCCCGCCCAATCAACTCGATGTCGTCCGGGGTGCGCAGGCAGGAGGAAAGGGTCAGGTAAATTTCGACAAAGTGCGGGAAATCGGTAAAGGTGTACCAGGCTTGCAGCTCTTCCACCGTTTTGGCCGGTAAATCTACCTGGTGGCGTTGGGCCAGGGTCAGCAGCGTTTCGGGCCGGATAGAGCCTTCCAGGTGGACGTGCAGTTCTACCTTGGGCATAGCTTGAATAAAAGTTTCGAGGGTCATAGTTCTCCTTCGAAAATAGCCCTCACCCCCAACCCCCGCCTCCGGCGCGCAAAGCGTCCCATTGGGAGAGGGGACACCAAAGGTGCGCACAGCGCGCGTCAGCGACGGGGCGAGGGATTTTTATTGTCGGTGGCGTGCCGCAGGTTCGTGGACACTCCCTAGAAAATAGTTTACCCCACCGTAGGGCGGCATCCCCATGCCTCTGCGGGCGGCATGGGGATGCCTCTGCTACGGTATTTTCATTGTTGGTGGTGAAGCCGGGGCTTCGTGACGACTCCTTTGAAAATAGCTTTATCTCGCCGTAGGGCGGCATCCCCATGCCGCCTACCCACCGAGGCATGGGGACGCCTCGGTTCCTTCGCAAATAAAGACGCGATGAGGCGTGAGGCGACGCGAAGCGGGCGAAAGCTTCTTCGCGTCTTTGCATCCTCGCGTCATTTTCACGCTTTGCGTCGGTGGTGCGCCATAGTTTCATAGTCCGGCAAATTGGCTTCAAGCTGGCGGATGGCCGGCCGGCTAAAGGTGAGGCCGGTAGCCGCCCAGATAATTAAGCCCGTAGCGCACAAGAGCAGGCCGATGCCAGAACCCGGCTGGCTCCCGACCAGGGGCGACACCGACTGCCAGGCGGGCCGGCCTACCGCCGGTTCCAGAAGGTGGTCTACCAGCGGGCCGGTGAGCAAAAATGAGACGGTAGAGCCGAGCAGGTAGAGCTGCGAAACCAGCGCAAAGACTCGGCCCTGCAAATCGGGCGGAGTTTTAACCTGCAAAATAGACCTTAAAACGGCGTTCATCATCGGCAGTGGAATCATCAGCGCCAACAGTGACAGGCTCAAACCCCAAAAGGAGCGGGCCACGCCGTAGGCCAGGAACATCAGCCCGGTCAGCGCCATCCCGCCCAGGATGATCCGCACCCGTGGCCGGATGCCGCCGAAGAGGGTCATCAGCGCCCCGCCCGCCAGCGCGCCCAGGCTCATCAGGCCCAGGCCAAAGCCCATCAAGGTTTCGCTGCCGGTAACGGCGATGAGGTAAGGGATGGTCAAATCCAGCGGGCCGTTCAGCATAAAGTTGATAAAGGTCAGATACAAGACAAACAGCAGCAGCGCCCGCCGCTGCCTAAAGTAGCGCAGGCCCACGGCCAGTTCGGCCAGAAGCGCGCCGCGCCCGGCCTGGCCTTCGGCGGTGGCCGGCGGCTGTGGGATGGGCAGCAGGACGGCTATGCTGGCGGCCAGCAGAAACGTGCCCAGGTCCAGGCTGATGACGCCGGTCAGCCCAATCAGGGTATAAATGAGGCCGGTCAGCACTGGCGCCAGGATACTGGCCAGGGGAAAGGCTAACTCATGGATGGCGTTGGCGCGCTCGCGGTGGCGTTCTGGGATCAGGAGGGTGATGGTGGCGCTTTCGGCCGGGCCTTGCAGGGTGTTGAAGCTGCCTTGCAGAAAGGCTATGGCGTACAGGTGCCACAATTGGAAAGCCCCGGATTGAAAGCTGGCCAGCAGCAGTAGGCTGCCGGCCCCCTGGCCCGCGTCGGCCAGAATCAGCACCAGCTTGCGGTTCCAGCGATCTACCAGCACTCCGGCCAGGCTGCCGCCCAGCATGCCGGGCAGTTCGGTAAAGAAAGAGGTCAGCAGCAGGGGAGCGGTCTGGCCGGTCTCATTGAAAATCCAGATGCCAATGGCCACCGCCGTCATGCGGCTGCCAATCAGCGAGAGCGTTTGGGTCAGCAGCAGGGTATAAAAGGTAAGCAGCCCGGAGCGAGGCGGAGAAGGCATGTCTCCATTATAAAAGCGGCGCGGGTTTAGTCAATTTGGCGGCTTTCTGGGATAAAAAGCTGCCAATTGCCATTACATTTTTGCCATAAAAAGTGTATAATGTAAGAAAAATTCATCCATAAACCTATTTCTTTGGCTGTGCAGAGAATAGGTTTTATCCCCGCGATGCTGCTAACCAGAAAGCGAATCAGATGCCACGCCTCCACACCCTGTTTTGGTTACTTATTCTGCTCTGTTTGACTCAGGCCATGCCGGGGGTGTACGCCCAGGACGGGCCTGATCCGCCCGCAGCCGGAACTGCCACGCTGCCGCAGTTCAAATTTGAACCGGATCTCCGCTTTGCTCATCTCACCGCCGACGATGGGCTGGCCCAGAACTCTATCGAGGCCATTCTGCAAGACAGCCGGGGCTTTATCTGGATTGGCACTCAAGATGGCCTGAGCCGCTTTGATGGTTACACTTTTACCACCTACAAACACGACCCCGACAATCCGGCCAGCCTCAGCCACAATTATGTGCGTGATATTTTTGAAGATCGGGACGGCTTTTTGTGGATTGCCACCAACGGCGGTGGGGTCAATCGCTTTGACCCGCACACCGAAACCTTTACGCCCTACCGGCACGACCCTTACAATCCCAACAGCCTGGGCGGAGACATCATTTTCTCTATTTTTCAAGACAGCCGGGGCATCTTCTGGTTTGGCGGGCCGTTTAGCGGCTTGACCAGGTTTGACCCGACCTCTGCTACCTTTACCCGCTTTCCGCCCGGACAGAACACTCCCGGCAGTTATCCGGGCGGCGGCGTCTGGCAAATGGTTGAGGACAAAAGCGGCGCTTTATGGCTGGCGGCCGATTTTTTAATCGCTAAACTTGACCCGGCGACAGAGCAGTTCACCCCCTACCCGGTTGGCTTGAATGAGCGGCAGCAGAATGCCATTTATCTGGATGCCGCCGGGGCCATCTGGGGAGGCGGTACCGCCGGATTGTATCGCCTTAACCCGCAAAATGGGCAGGTAACTTTTTTTAACCCCGATGACACCTTCAAAGTGAATGATATTCTGCCCGCTGAGAACGGGATGCTCTGGATTGCCAGCCAGGGAGATGGCTTGCTCTTGTTTGACCCGGCTGCCGGGCAGTTTCGCCAGCGTTACCTGCCCGACCTGACCCGGCAAAACAGTTTGAGCGAAGATTATATTACCACCTTGTATCGAGACAAAGGCGGGGTCATCTGGCTGGGCACGGCTAATTGGGGCTTAAACCTGCTGGACCTGCGTCAGAGTCGCTTTGCCCATTATAGCTCCAGTCCCAATAACCCCAACAGTCTGGCCCAGGCGTCGGTTGAGACTATTACCGGCAATAACCAGGGGCGTTTATGGTTGGGAACCGGTTCGACGCTGAATCAATTTGATTTGAACACCGGCCAGGTGACGCATCATACCCCCACCCTGCCTCCCCAGGAGCCGGCCGCGTTGAATTCCACCTATCTGGACCGGCAAGGGATGGTGTGGTTGGGCCTTAGCAACCGTTGGCTGGCCCGTTTCAATCCCTCTACCCAGGCATTTAAGCTGTATGAGCTGCCGGTCAAGTCCTTCCCCCCACCTCGGCCTACCGGGCCGGGAGCAGCAGAGAAGCCTCCCGCCGGGCCGCCGCCGGGGGCCGGGGTCGGCCCGCCCACGCAGCCCACCTCGATTTACCAGGATGACAGCGGCGTGCTATGGATCACCCTGCTTCGGAGCGGTCTTTATGGCTTTGACCCGCTCCAGGAGAAGTTTCAGGTCTATCGCCAGCCCGACATTTTGCAGGTCAACTTTGACGACCCCCACAATATTATCAACAATGAAGTCAACGTTGTAACGGGTGACGGGACCGGTAACATCTGGCTGAGTTATGCTATCGTCAGCGCGCTTAGCCGTTTTGACCCCCACACCAAAACTTTCAAACATTATAAGCTGGATATTGGACAAATTGGAGACGTTTATATTGCCCAATCCGGTCTCTTCTGGTTAGCTTCTAGAGAGGGCCTGATTCGCTTTGACCCCCACACCGAAGCCATCAAACGATACACCGAAAAAGATGGTTTGCCGACCGCTTTTGTGGTCAGCATCCTGGAAGATGAAGCGGGTAACTTGTGGTTGGGCACAAAAAAGGGCCTGTCGCACTTTGATCCTCACACCGAAACCTTTCGCAATTACGATGTGGCGGACGGCTTACAGGGCAACGAGTTCAACCCCCGCGCGGCCTGGCAAGCCGCCGATGGGCAGATGTTCTTTGGCGGTACTAACGGGCTGACCGCCTTTTATCCCCAACAAATTAGCGACAATCCGTACCAGCCGCCCGTGATTATTACCCAGCTTCGTCTTTTTAATGAGCCGGTGTTGGTGGGTCAAAATTCACCTTTAACCCGGCCAATTTGGCAAACCAGCGAGTTAACGCTCGATCATGATCAGAATATCCTCACCTTTGAGTTTGCCGCCCTCAGCTACGCCACCCCGCAGAAGAATCGCTATCGCTACAAATTAGAGGGGCTGGAGGATAAATGGAATGAGGTAGACAGCGCCCGGCGTTTTGCCACCTATACCCATTTAGAGGCCGGCTCTTATCTCTTCCGGGTTCAGGGCAGCAACAGCGATGGCATTTGGAGCAGCCAGGAAGCAGCCCTCAAGCTCATCATCCTGCCCCCCTGGTGGGAAACCACCTGGTTTCGACTGGCTGTATTGGCGCTGGTGGGCGGCCTGGCCTATGGCGGCTACCGCTGGCGTATCTATCGGATTCAACGCCAGAATCGTTTACTAGAAGCCCAGGTAGCGGCTCGCACCCGAGAATTAACCGAAAGAACGGAAGATTTGGCTCGATCCTACATCTTGTTGGAGGCCGAAATTAGCGAGCGGAAACGGGCCGAGCAAGCCCTGCTCCAGGCCAAAGCCTGGGCTGAGGAACGCAGCTACGCGGCCGAAGCAGCCAACCGGGCCAAAAGCGCCTTTTTAGCCAATATGAGCCACGAGCTGCGCACCCCCCTGAACGCCATCCTCGGTTTTGCTCAGGTAATGGCCCGCAGCCATAACCTGCCGGCGGAACACCAGGAAAGTATCGGCATCATCAACCGCAGTGGTGAACATTTGCTGGCGCTGATTAATCAAGTGCTTGATCTATCTAAAATCGAGGCCGGACAGGCCGCGCTCCAGGAAAGAGACTTTGATCTTTATCGTTTTCTGCGTGATATTGAGGATTTGTTCCGCCTCAAAGCCGAAAGCCAGGGCTTGCAGCTTCTCTTTGAGCGGGCTGATACTATCCCCCAATTTATCCGCACCGATGAGATGAAACTGCGCCAGGTTTTGATAAACCTGCTCAACAACGCCTTAAAATTTACCAAAGAGGGAACAGTGTCGCTACAGGTAAGCTATTTACCAGAGGACGGGGGAGCAGGAGAGCAGGGGAGATTTTCGCCCTTGCTCCCCCGCTCCTCTGCTCCTCTGCTCTATTTTTCTGTTGATGACACCGGCCCCGGCATCAGCCCTGATGAAATCGGCCAAATTTTTGAAGCCTTTGCCCAAACTGAAGTCGGGCGGCAGACCCAGGAAGGAACGGGGCTGGGCTTGCCCATCAGCCGCAAGTTTGTGCAGTTGATGGGCGGTGATTTAACCGTCACCAGTGTGGTGGGCCGGGGGAGCACCTTTCAGTTTTATGTGCAGATCCAGGTGGTCAGCCCAACGCCTCAGATGGCTCAAAAAAGCGATACGCTCGACTCGCCAAAACGGGCCATCGCCCTGGAACCGGGCCAGCCCCGCTATCGCCTGCTGATTGTGGATGACAGCCCCACCAACCGCCAACTGCTCGTCAAGCTGCTTGGCCCGCTCGGTTTTGAGCTGCGGGAGGCCGAAAACGGCCGGCAGGCCCTTGAAATTTGGGAGGAATTTGAACCGCATCTGATCTGGATGGACATGCGCATGCCGGTGCTGGATGGCTATGAGGCTACGCAGCGCATCAAAACTACCACCAAAGGCCAGGCAACTGTGATCATTGCCTTGACGGCCAGCAGCTTTGAAGAAGAGCGTATCGTGGTGCTCTCGTCGGGCTGCGATGATTTTTTGCGCAAACCCTTCCGTGAAGCCGATCTCCTGGCGATGATGAGTAAACATATCGGGGTGAGGTTTGTGTATGAGGAGGACAGGTCCTCAAACGTTGTTCCACCACCGGCGGAGAGCGCCAACCTGGCAGAGCTAAAATCTGCCCTGGCGGCTGTGCCAACCGAGCTAGTGGCCCAACTGGTTGAAGCCGTCGAACTGGGTGATGTTGAGCTAATTGACAACCTTATCGCCGAAATTCAGGGCTATGAGCCTATGCTGGCCGAAGGGCTGGCTCGCTTAGCCAGGGATTTTGAGTATGACCGGCTCTTAGAGTTATCTCAAGGAGTGGAGGCATGAATCAGACTGGACCAAAATCTATTTTAGTGGTAGATGACACCCCGGCCAACCAGCATCTTTTAGCCGGCATGTTAACCGAACAGGGCTATCGGGTTCGCTCCGCGCTTAATGGCCAGCGCGCCCTGGCCAGCGTGCAAAAAGAGCCGCCCGATTTGATTCTGCTCGACATCATCATGCCGGGCCTGGATGGTTATACGGTCTGCCGGCAGTTGAAGGCAGAGCCACAAACCCGCGATATCCCCATCATTTTTATCAGCGCCCTGGACGAACTATTCGACAAGATAACCGCCTTTGAGGTGGGCGGGGTGGATTACATCACCAAGCCCTTTCAAATTGAGGAGGTGGCCGCGCGAGTCAACACCCACCTGACCCTGGCCGACATGCGCCGGACCCTGCAAGCGCAAAACCAGCAGCTTCAGGAGCAGAACAGCGAACTCAATGCGTTTGCTCACACCGTGGCCCATGATCTTAAAAGTCCCTTAGCCAAAATCTTGACCATATTTAGCCTGATTCAAGAACACGCGCCTAATTTAGAGGCGGATCTGCAAGATCTGCTCCAGATAGGCATGAAGGCCAGCCACAAGCTGAACAACATCATTGATGATCTGTTGCTTTTGGCTAGAGTTCGCAAAGAGGAGGCGCCGTTGGCTCCAATCAATATGAGCGAGGTTGTAAACCAGGCTCTCAGCCGCCTCTCGCTGCTGCTTGAGGAATACCAACCCGAACTTATCCTCCCAACGGAATGGCCCCAGGCGCAGGGGTACGCTCCCTGGCTTGAGGAGGTTTGGGCCAATTACATCAGCAATGGCTTAAAATATGGCGGGCCGTCGCCGCGCCTGGAATTAGGGGCTGCCCCTCAGGCCGATGGCATGGTTCGCTTTTGGGTGCGAGACAACGGGTTGGGCCTTAACTCACAGGCCCAAGCCAGCCTCTTTACCGAATTTACCCGGCTTGATCCTACCAGGGCCGCCGGACACGGCCTGGGCTTATCTATTGTGCGCCGCATTATCACCAAATTAGGGGGACAGGTAGGGGTTGAAAGCGTGCCCGGACAGGGCAGCCTGTTTTACTTCACCTTGCCTATGACGCGGTAGATGGTTTATGTCTGAAAGCATCCTGGTGGTTGATGACACCCCGGATAACTTGCGGCTTTTAACCAGGCTGTTAACCGAGCGTGGCTATAAAGTTCGTTTGGCCCCCTCAGGTTCTCACGCCCTGTTGTCGGCCCAAAAAAATCTGCCCGATTTAATTCTGCTGGATATTATGATGCCCGATATGGGCGGCTACGAGGTTTGCCAGCAGTTAAAAGCCGACGCCCATCTGCGCGACATCCCGGTGATCTTTATCAGCGCCCTGGGCGAGGTGTTTGACAAAATGACAGCCTATTCGGTGGGTGGGGTAGATTACATCACCAAACCCTTTGAGGAAGCCGAGGTGCTGGCCCGCATTAAAACCCATCTCACCCTGCGGCAGTTGCAACAAGAACTGCAGCGCCAGAATCAGGCTTTGCAGGCGGCCAACGAGTCCCTGGAAGCAAAGGTGGCGGCTAGAACGAGCCAGTTGGCCCGGGCCAATCAAGCCCTCAGCGCCGAGATTGAGCAGCGCATCCGGCATCAAGAAGAAAAAGAGCGTCTCTTTAACCTGGCCGGCCAGCAGAGCGAGCAACTGCGGGCCATGACCAACTGGCTCATCGAGACCCAGCAGCAGGAGCGGCAAGGCTTAAGCGCCAGCTTGCAGCGAGAAATTCAACAAAAGCTTACCTTCATCCAAACAGAGTTGAGCGCCGTCCAAAAGCTGCTCCCAGATGGGGACTCGTCCCGCCTTGCCCATCACCTTGAAAAAGCCCAGGCCACTCTGGTTGAAATGAAGCAGTACGTGGAGCGCGTGACCATCAACCTGGATCGGGCTGCCACTCACAGCCAGGATTTAAGCCAGAGTCCGCTCCTCAAATTAACCGCCCGCGAGCGAGAAGTCTTAAAATTGGTGGTTGAGGGCAAAAACACCGCCGAAATTGCCCGCCTCCTCACCGTGACTCCCTCCACCGTGCATACCTATAACAAACGTATCCGCGAAAAGCTGGAGATTCATGACCTGGCCGGACTGGTGAAGTTGGCCCTGGCTCACAAGCTCTAAAATCCCCCTCCAGATTGTCCCAAATCTACGACAGCATTGTCTCATTTTGGTGACTGACCGGGTTAGTCATTTTTTGTTACAATGAGGGCAACTGCCTGCTGAAAGGATTTTCAAAACCAGACTGCCTATGCCCTCATTTCGCTCCATCATCTTTATCATTCTCAGCCTGTTCCTGGTTGGCTGCGCCGGCCCGCGTCCGCAGGGGCTGCCGCCACAAGAAGTCGCGCCTCAAGAAATCACCGCCCAGACCCAATCAGCGGCGGCTCTGCCACCGGCAACCGCACCCCAAGATCAGCCGCCGCCTACACCCTTGCCCACCAAAGTAGTTCCAACGGAGGCTACCCAAAAAACTGAAGCCGCCGCTGAGGCTGGAAATGCGCCGGCTGCGCCGGTTGACTCGGCTCAACCCAATCACATTGACCTGACCCATTTGCCCCTCGGCGACGGTAAAATATCTGGCGAGCCGCGGGTGGGCTATATTTGGGCCTGCCGCACCGACCCTAATGCCGGCGGCGCTTTTCAAGCGGGGCCGTGGATCAGAGGCGACGGCACGTATGATCTGACTGCCAAAGCCGTGGTGGATGGCTCGGCAAGTTGGCCGCACCAATTTGAAATGACGATCCAGGGCGATCAGCGCATTTTTACCAGCAATGATCTCCCCAATCACCCTACCGGAAATTATCCCATCGCCCAAAACGACGACGCTTATCAGTATGATCGCAACCCAAATAGGATTGCAGCCCAGAATATGCGCATTGATTTGCCCATGAATCCCACCCTGGCGGCCCGGCCGGCTTGCGTACCGGGCGCCATCGGCATTTTGCTAACGGGTTCGGTGCTGTTCAATGCTCTGGATGCGCCGGGCCGTGATGCCGTAGCCCACGAAACTCAGGACGGCTGCCAGGGCCACCCGCAGGAGTCGGGCGCTTATCATTACCATAGCCTGACTACCTGCCTTGCCGATACCCCCGGCAGCGATGGCCATTCGGCCTTGATGGGGTATATTTTGGATGGCTTTGGCCTGTATGGCCGTTATGGAGAAGGCGGCCAGGAACTGACCAGCGCCGATCTGGATGAGTGTCACGGCCACACCCACCTCATCGAGTGGAATGGCCGCATGCAGGAGATGTACCACTATCACGCCACCTGGGATTTTCCTTATACCGTTGGCTGTATGCGGGGTAACTTTGATATGGCCGAGATGATGGCTATCAGCGGCGGCCCCGGCGGCGGTCAAGCCGGCGCTCCCCCTCAAGGGGGTCAGCCAGATTTGACTGCCGCCGCTGCTCAATTAGGCATGAGTGAGCAGCGGCTGCGTGAAGCCCTTGGCCCACCGCCGCCTAACCTGGCTGCCGCCGCAGCTCGCTTAGGCGTCAGCGAGCAGGCTCTGCGCCAGGCTTTGGGCGCGCCGTAAGCAGGAGCCGGCCAGTAGGACAATGTACCTCTGGCAAGATTCTCCGGCTTATGGGAGTCATAAATTCGGCTCCGATGGGTTACTTTTGCCTCTCTACCCAACTGTATTGAGATTTGATACAATCCTTCTATCACTACCCCGTGGAGATGCTGACATGGAAGACCTGACCGGAAAACAGTTTGGACCGTATCGCATTATCGCGCCCCTGGGTGAAGGGGGCATGGCGGCGGTGTACAAAGCCTATCAGCCCAGTATGGATCGCTACGTGGCCCTCAAGGTATTGCCCCGCCATTTTGCGGATGACCCCCAATTTATCCAACGCTTTGAACAAGAGGCCAAAGTGCTGGCTAAACTCCAGCACCCCCACAT
>CAZDMM010000031.1:0-20750 GCA_964505845.1 uncultured Caldilineaceae bacterium | reverse complement strand
TCCGCCTTTCGCCTGGCCGACGCACCCCTGTTCCGGGAAATGGACGCTTTGAATCTATTGATGATTGAGCAGCCGCTCCACCACGATGACATTGCCGACCACGCCAAACTGCAAGCCCAACTCCACACCCCCCTCTGCCTGGACGAAAGCATCCACTCGCCGCTGCACGCTCGCTGGGCTATCGAGATCAATGCCTGCCGCATCATCAATATGAAGGTAGGGCGGGTCGGCGGCCTGAGCAACGCCGTGACCATCCATAACATGTGCGCCGAGGCCGGCATTCCCCTGTGGTGCGGCGGCATGCTCGAAACCGGCGTGGGCCGGGCCATCAACCTGCACCTGGCCTCTATGCCCAACTTCCTCCTCCCCGGCGACATCTCCGCCACCGACCGCTACTACCACGAGGACATCGCCGAGCCGGACTTCAAGTTGAATGTCGAGGACTCGACCATCACCGTGCCGTCCGGGCCGGGCATTGGAGTGAAGGTGCTGCCGGAGCGTTTGAGCAAAGTTCGCCGCCAATTTGCTGCCTTTGATACCGTCTAGCGCGCCATGCTCGATGATTTGCCCCAAACCATCACCCAAATCCGTGCTCGCCTGCTGGCCTGGTACCGCCACAACAAGCGTGACCTGCCCTGGCGTGACGAGACCGACCCTTATCGCATCTGGATTTCTGAGGTGATGCTACAACAAACGCAGGTCGCTACCGTCGTCCCCTACTATGAACGTTTTTTGCGGCGCTTTCCCAGTCTGGCCGCTGTGGCGGACGCCTCGCTGTCAGAAGTGCTGAAAGCGTGGGAAGGGCTGGGCTACTACGCCCGCGCCCGCAACCTGCACCGGGCCGCGGTTGAGCTGGTGCAGAAGCACGGCGGCCGTTTTCCCCAAACCTATGCCGAATTGCGTCGCCTGCCCGGCTTTGGCGACTACACCGCCGGAGCAGTGGCCTCGCTGGCCTTTGGCCAGGCAGTCCCGGCGGTGGATGGCAACGCCAAACGGGTGCTGGCGCGCCTGCTGGCCCTGCAAGAGGAGGCGACGCACGGCCCGGCGGCCCGGCGTTTGCATGATTTTGCGGCTGCCCTGGTTGACCCGCACGCGCCGGGCGATTGGACTCAGGCCCTGATAGAACTGGGGGCAGTAATTTGCCAGCCCCAGAACCCTAAATGCTTGCTCTGCCCGCTCAACGAGCTGTGCCAGGCCCGGCGGCTGGGCCTGGAGCGGGCCACGCCGGTCAAACCGGCCAAAAAAGCTCTGCCTCATTTTGACGTGACGGCGGCGGTGATTCGGCAGGATGGCCGGGTGTTGATTGCCCAGCGCCCGCCCGAAGGCATGCTGGGCGGTTTATGGGAATTTCCCGGCGGCAAACAGGAACCCCATGAAACCCTGCCAGAGTGTTTGCAGCGTGAGATCCGGGAAGAGTTGGGGATCAATATTGCGGTTGATGAGCCGCTGGTCAGCGTCAAACACAGTTATACCCACTTCAAAATCACCCTGCACGCTTTTACCTGCCGCCTGCTGGCGGGCCAACCCCAGGCCCTGGGTGTGGCCGATTGGCGCTGGGCCACCCTGGATGAACTCGACGCCTTTGCCTTTCCCCGCACCGACCAGCAAATCATTGCCGCCCTGCGACGAACGACGGGCGACCGCTGACCGGAGCCGAACATCCCTGTCTCCCGGCCTCGTTCTTAGAGTTTTGGCGATTTTGTGGTATATTTTGCCCCATCTTTTCTCAATAGGAGCATTTTGTGACTCTACTTGGCGCACATCTTTCAGTTTCGGGCGGGGTGGATACCGCCTTCGACCGGGCCACAGCCATCAATTGCACCGCCTTTCAAATCTTCACCAAGTCAAACCGGCAGTGGGAAGCAAAACCCCTAGAGGAGGCGGTGATTGGCCGCTTCCGGCAGCGCCAGCAGGAAACCGGCCTGCCGGTGGTTTGCCACGCCAGTTACCTACTCAACCTGGGCACACCGGACGACTCCGTGTGGCATAAATCCATTGACGCCCTGGTGATTGAATTGACCCGCTGTGAGCAGTTGCAGATTCCCTACCTGGTGCTGCACCCCGGCGGGCACATGGGCAGCGGCGTCGAGGCCGGGCTGGCCAGGGTGGCGGCGGCGCTGGATATAGTTCACCAGCGTTTGCCGGGCTACCAGGTCAGAACAGCCCTGGAAATTAGCGCCGGGCAGGGTTCCCACCTGGGCGTCACCTTTGCCGAAATTGCCCAGATGATGCGGCTGTGCCGGCAGCCGGAGCGCTTGGCGGTTTGCTTTGACACCTGTCACGCCCTGGCCGCCGGCTATGAGTTTCGCTCGCCGGATGCCTATGAAGCCATGATCGCCGAATTTGACCGGATCGTTGGGCTGGAATGGCTCAAAGTTTGCCACGTCAACGACTCTGAAAAAGACCTGGGCAGCCAGGTGGACCGCCATGCCCACATCGGCGCCGGCTGCATCGGCCTGGAACCCTTTGGTTACTTTTTGAATGACCCGCGCCTGCAACAAGTGCCTTTTCTGCTGGAAACCCCGGTAGATGATGATCCGGGGGATAACATCAGGAATTTGGAGCAGTTGAGAAGCGTGATGCGTGAGGCGTGAAACATGGTGCGAGGTACGTGTTGCGTGGTGCGTAAATTTCACGGAACACGCACCTCGCCCCACGAGTTATAAAGCCTTTTTTGTACGGAGTACCTTCAATGCACCTCATCACCGACCGCTGCACCGGCTGCGGTTATTGTGTGCTGGTTTGTCCTTATGACGCCCTGCGCAGCAACGGTTGGGCCGAAGTCATCCCGGCCAACTGCACCAACTGCAACCTGTGCGTCTACGCCTGCCCCAGCGATTGTTTGGCGCCGGAGCCGAAATTCCCGCTCAAACCTTACCGGCCCCGGATCAAAGATGAATATGAGGTGGTCATCATCGGCAGCGGGCTGGGTGGGTTGATGACCGCCGTAGCCCTGGCCCAGGCCGGCCGCTCGGTGGCGGTCTTTGAAAAGTTGGGCTTTCCCGGTGGGCGCTACACCGAGTTGGATTACAAAGGCGCCGCCGTCACCACCGGGGCCTGGACCAACCTGGGGCCAAAAAGCCACATTGGCCGCTTTCTCAGTGAACACGGGATTGAATTGGAATATGCCAGCCTGGCCGATTTGGGCTTGAGCGAGCAGTACCAGCTTCGCTTCCCCGACGGGCGCTGCTATGCCAGCCTGTTTGACCTGCTGGCCCCCGCCGCCAAAAAAGCTTACCTCAAAGCCATCCTCAGTGGCCGGGCGCGCATAAGCGAATCAGCGAATGAGCGAATGAGCGAATGGGCGAATGGGCGAATGGGCGAGTCAGCGAGTCATCAATCTCCAATCTCCAATCTCCAATCTCTTGACTCCCTCTCCGCCGCCAGCTACATTGCCCAATTCAGCGCCGACCCGGATTTACTGGCCGCGGTTGACGCCATTGCCGCCACCGCCTCTGGCCTGAGCAGCGCCGCCATGCCCGCCAGCGAGTACCTGCAAATTACCCTGGACAGCCGCCAGGCCGGTCGGGATTTTGCCATGCCCAAAGGTGGCGTGCGCGCCATCATCAAAGCTTTGACCAGGGCTTTGCGCCAGGCCGGCGGCGAGTTGTTTGTGCGCACCCCGGTGGCGCAAATCTTAATCGAACATTCACTGCCAACCTCCAACCTTCCAACCTTGCCGAAGGCACACACAGCGCAACTTTCCAACTTTATAACCACCGGCGTTAAACTCTCAGATAACCGCATCGTCCGCAGCCGCCTGGTCATCCACAACGGCGGGCCGAGCCGCTTTGTTCAACTGGTCGGCCCGGAAAATCTGCCGCCGGATTACGTGGTCCGGCTGACCGCCCTCAAAGGCGTCGAGTGCGCCGCCCTCTTTGGGGCCACCCGCCGGCCTCTCTTTACCGGCGCTCCCATTACTATGACGCCGGGCTGTCGCCGTATCGTTGGCATTTTCTCGCCCACCCTCTTTGACCCCACCCTCTCCAAATCCGGCCTGCACCTATTTGACGCCTTTTTTCCGCTTTACAGCAGCGACCGGACGGCCGAACTGGAACTGGCTTTGGCCGACCTGCGCGATTTGTTCCCTCATTTTGATGAAATCGTCGAGTGGACGGTTCCCATGTTCTTCACCGGGGCCTGGCCGGGCGCCGAGTCCGGCCAAACCTTTAGCCAGACCGGAGACCACCGCCTTGACCCTGCCACCCCGATTCAGGGCTGCTACCTGGTGGGGATGGACCTCAAAGGCTCCGGCGTGGCCGGGGATTTGATTCCGCTGGGGGTGCGGGAGTTGCTGGCGCATCTTCGCGGAAGCTTGGGTAAATTGTGATACCGGTTGCTGGTGAAGCCAAGCTTGGTTGTCTGGGGCAGGTATTGTATAATCTGACCTATTCTGGGGTAAGGGAGAAATGCGATGGAACTGCGAATTTTATCCGCCGAGGATGTGCGTAAGGCTTTGCCGATGAGCCAGGCTATTGAGTCTATGCGCCGCGCTTTTGGCCAGCTTTCGGCCAATGAGGCCGATTTGCCGCTGCGCACCCGGCTGCAAACCGACCAGGGCTTGCTGTTGTTTATGCCCGCGTTTCTGCGGCAGAGCCGGGAAATCGGCTTCAAAATAGTCTCGATATGGGGCGACAACCCGGCCAGGGGGCTACCGGCGGTTATTGCCGTGGCGCTGGTGATTGACCCCGATACCGGCCAGCCCAAAGCCATCCTCAACGGCGAGATGCTGACCGCCATCCGCACCGGGGCCGGGGGCGGCCTGGCCGCCGACCTGTTGGCCCGGCCCGATGCCCGGACGGTGGCGGTGTTCGGCTCCGGGGTGCAGGCCCGCGCCCAACTGGAGGCCGTCTGCGTGGTGCGCCAGGTTAAGCAAGTGCGCATTTTTGGCCGGACGCCTTCTTCGGTGGAGGGATTTGCAGCCGCGGTGGCGGCCTGGCCGGATGCCCCAGAGGTCATCATCGCCGGTTCACGCCGGGATGCGGTGGTGGGGGCGGATATTGTCATCACGGCCACCACCTCGGAGAAGCCGGTGTTTGATGGCCGTGACCTGTCGCCGGGAACGCACGTGACCGGGGTCGGTTCCTACGCCCCTCACATGCAAGAGGTGGATGAGGAAACGGTCGGCAAAGCCAAAATTGTGGTTGACTCGCTACAAGCCTGCCTGGCCGAAGCCGGCGACTTGATTATAGCCCTGGAAAAGAATGTCATCAGCAAGGTAGACATCCACGCCGAACTGGGCCAGATTGTCAACGGCGAGCGGCCCGGCCGGGAGTCGCGGGAGGAAATTACCTTCTTTAAATCGGTGGGGCTGGCGGTGCAGGATGCCGCCGCCGCCAATGAGGTGCTGCGGGCCGCAGAGGCGCAGAGGCTGGGGACGGTGGTGGAGCTGTGAAGCGAGGAGGTTTGAGGATTTTATGTTACCCAAAACATCAGATGTAGTGATTATCGGCGGGGGGGTGATGGGGGCCAGCGTGGCTTATCACCTGGCCGAGCGGGGCGGGGTCAGCGTAACCCTGTTGGAAAAGGAAGAGCAGTTTGGGCAAGGCTCAACCGGGCGCTGCGCTGGCGGTATTCGTCACCAGTTCTCGACCGAAGTTAATATTCGCCTCTCCATCGAGAGCATTCAAATGATGGAGCGCTTCCCGGCGGAGATTGGCCAGGACATCGGCCTGAACCAGATTGGCTATCTCTTTGTGCTGGACAATGAGCAGGATTTTGAGCAGTTTAAGCGCAATGTGGCTTTGCAAAACAGCCTGGGAATTGAGTCGCGGGTGCTGTCGGTGGAGGAGATTCGGCAGCGCGTGCCGCTGCTCAACCTGGAAGGCGTTGTTGGCGGGACAATTTATGAGTGCGACGGCCTGGCCGACCCCAACAGCATTGTTCAGGGGTATATCAATAAGCTGCGCCAAATGCGGCAAGCCAATTACCAACAACCAATTACCTTGCTCAATGACATCACAGTAACGAATGTGCGAATGGCGAACAACAAGGTTCAAGCAGTGGTTATGCCTGTCGGCGAAATTGCCACCGAAACCATCGTCATTGCCGCCGGGGCCTGGTCGGGCCAATTTGGGGCGATAGTGGGGGTAGACATCCCCATTGTGCCGGTGCGCCGCCAGATTGCCGTAACCACCCCCATCCCACAACTGCCGCCGGATTTTCCCTTTGTGCTGTTCTTTGGGCAGTCGCTCTATTTTCACCCCGAAAGCGGGCAAAGCATCCTTACCGGCAAATCCAACAGCCGCGAGCCGGTCGGCTTTAACCAAGAGGTTGACCCGCGCTGGACCGAAACCCACCTGATGGAAGCCATGCATCGCTTCCCGCTGTTGGAGCAGGCCGGCCTGCTGAGCGAATGGGCCGGGCTGTACGAGGTCACCCCGGATGAGCAGGCTATTTTGGGCAAGCTGCCGGGGGTGGAAGGGGTGGTCATCGCCGCCGGGTTTAGCGGGCACGGCTTTATGCACGGCCCGATTGTCGGCAAGCTTATGGCCGAGGAAATTTTGGATGGCCGGGCGCACACGGTCAATATTGATGATTTGCGCTACGAGCGTTTTGCCCTGGGCAAGGATGTGGCGGAGTACAATATTGTATGAGTTGCAGGGCGGCACATCTGCAACCTTGCTACCCTGTGACTTTGTGTTTCACCATTTAGAAATCATCACCACCAGCGAGTGGCTCTGCACCGGGTAAGCAATGGTGGGCTGCAATTCTCGCTCATGGCCGGGCGGGTGAATATCTTGCGGTGAGGGCAGGCCGGTATCCAGGGCCACGTGCCAGCGCCCCTGGTGTGGGGCGGGGGGGATATAAAAGAGGCGGGCCGAGGTTTCGGCGTTGAACATGATGAGCACGTCCACATCATCCTCGGCCGCGCCGGTTTCCTCTTTGGAGCCATCCAGGGTACACAGCAGCCACTTGTTGGCCGGATCCCACCAGTTGGCGTCGCGTCCGTCGGGGCTGTACCAGTGAATGTCGCGGAATTGGTCGGAGTCTAAATCGCGCCCGGTAAAGAAGGTGGTGCGCCGGAAAATGGGGTGTGCCTGGCGCAGAGCGATCACGTAGCGGGTAAAACGATGCACTCCGGCGTATTTCTCTACAAAACTCCAATCAAACCAGGAAATCTCATTGTGCTGGCAGTAGGCGTTGTTGTTGCCGCGTTGGGTGCGTCGAAACTCGTCGCCGCCCAGCAGCATGGGGGTGCCTTGTGACAGCATCAGGGTGGCCAAAAAGTTTTTGATTTGACGGGTGCGCACGGCCTCAATCTCAGGATCGCTGGTTGGACCTTCGACGCCATAGTTGTAGCTCAAATTGTTGCTGCTGCCATCGCGATTATCTTCACCGTTAACCTCGTTGTGCTTAAAGTTGTAGCTAACCAGGTCATTCAAGGTAAAACCATCGTGGGCGGTAACAAAGTTGATGCTGTGGTTGGGTGAGCGGCCGTTGTTGTAGTAGAGGTCGGCGCTGCCGGCCAGCCGGGTGGCCAGCGCGCCTACCATGCCGTAATCGCCGCGCCAATAGCGCCGGATGTCATCCCGAAAGTGGTCGTTCCACTCGGCCCAGCGCCCGCCGGGAAACTGTCCCACATGGTAGCCGCCCACATCCCAGGGTTCGGCAATGATTTTGGTGGCCCGCAGCAGGGGGTCCTCGGCAATGCGGGTTGTGAGGGGCGGGTCGCCCAAAATTTGCCCGTGCCGGTCGCGGGTAAGGCTGGTGGCCAGGTCAAAACGAAAACCATCTACGTGCATGTCATGCACCCAGTAGTGCAGGCAATCTATAATAAAATCCTGGACAACCGGATGATTGGCGTTGAGAGTATTGGCTACGCCGGTAAAATCTTTATAGTAACGCGGGTTGTCGCCCAAAATGTAATAAATCTGGTTGTCAAGGCCCCGGAAACTAAGGGTAGGGCCAAGCTGATTGCCCTCCACCGTGTGGTTAAAAACCACATCCAAAATAACCTCGATCCCGGCCTGATGAAGCGCCCGCACCATCTCTTTAAAGGCTACCACCTGCTGCCCCCGGTCGGCTCCCAGGTGGCTGTAATGACCTTTGGGTGCAAAAAAAGCCAGGGTATTGTAGCCCCAATAATTACGCAGCCGCTCGCCCGTTTTGGGGTTAAAGCGGACAAATTCCAACTCGTCAAACAGATGAACCGGCAGCAGCTCAACGGCGGTAATGCCCAGTGATTTCAAATAAGGGATTTTTTCGACGACGCCCAGGTATGTGCCGGGATGCGCGACCCCACTGCTGGGGTGGCAGGTAAAACTGCGCACGTGCATTTCATAGATGATGGTTTCATTCCAGGGGCGGTTGAGGGGCCGGTCTCCCTGCCAGTCAAAGCCGTCAGGCCCATAAACAATGCACTTGGGCATGCCGGCCAGGTTGGTAGTGGTGGAAAAAGAGAGGTCAGCTTTAGGGGAGCCGCGTTCGTACCCGTAAGCCTGGCTAAAATCCCACACAAAATCGGGGCCGCCGGTTACAGCTTTGGCATAAGGATCGAGCAGGGGTTTGTAGCGGTTAAAACGATGCCCCTGTTCCGGCAGGTAAGGGCCGTCCACGCGGTAGAGATAAAGCTGACCATGCCCTATCCCATCCACATGCACGTGCCAGATATCGCCGGTGCGATGACCGGCCGGGTTCAGCTCAAACTCGTGGCTGGGCTGAGCTGCCGTGGGATGGTCAAACAGCATCAACCAGACCCGGATCGCATGGCGGCTAAAAATGGCAAAATTGGTCCCGCCGGCGGCGACGGTTGCCCCTAAAGGGACAGGGTTACCAAAAGAGGTTTGAAGGGTTTTTTTAGGTTTCAAAACTTCATTGTCTTATCTACACTTGGCAGGTTGGGCCAAGTATGCTTATCATCATTCAGCTTATCTTATTTATTATACCACAAACTTTGAATTCGGCTAACCGGTTTAACACTATATCTAGTTGTGCTGATAAAACAAGCCCTAAATATAGATATTGGAGTGAGGAGTGGTAGATTATAACAGAGATATGGCTTTGACAAATTTTTAACTTCCACCGAAAATTAACTATAATTTTTGTCCTGCCAGGAAATCAACGCTGATGAACTCCTTATCCATCAAACCGGCCTCGCTAACCCTCTCCCGGCTGCTCACCGCTATCCTCTTTATCGCCATTTTCACCATGGCCGTGCGCCTACCTGCCGACACCGATACCTGGTGGCATCTGCGCTCCGGCCAATACATCCTGGAAAATCGCGCCGTACCCACCACCGATCCCTTCTCGCACAGCATGGCCGGCCAACCCTGGATTGACCACGGCTGGTTGGCCCAAATTTTTTGGTACGGCCTCTTTGCCCTGGGCGGCTGGCCCGGCCTCAGCCTGGGGCTGGCGGCGCTGGTCACGCTGACCTTCTGGCTGGTGTGGCAGGTGACGCCGGGGAATCTGTATATCCGCGCTTTTACAATGGTGTTGGGGGCCATTACCTCGGCGGTGATCTGGGTGGCCCGCCCGCAGATGGTCTCCTTTTTGCTGGCCGGGCTGGCGCTGGTTTTGCTTGAAAAATACAAGCGAACCGGCTCGCGCTGGATTTACGCCTTCCCGCTGATCGTGCTGCTGTGGGTCAATATCCACGGCGGCTATGCCATCGCCTTTATGCTGCTGGGGGTTTACCTGGTGGGAGAAGCCTTCAACCGGCTGACCGGCCACCGCGACGACCCGGTGCTGACCTGGCGGCAAATGAGGTTGCTGCTGCTGTTGGGGGGAGTGGGATTTGCTCTGGCAGTGGTCAACCCGCACGGCTGGCAGATGTGGTTTTACCCTTTTCGTACCGTCGGCATCGGCGCCCTGCGCGACTTTATCCAGGAGTGGCGCAGCCCCGATTTTCACCTCTCGCTGACCTGGGCTTTCCTGGCCATGCTGCTGGCCAGCCTGGCCGCATTGGGGCGGGCCGGCCGCCGGGCCGATTGGACCGACCTGGCCGTGCTGGGTTTATGGAGTTTTTGGAGTCTCTTTGCCGCCCGCAACATCGGCCTGTTTGGCCTGCTGACCATCCCCGCCCTGGCCCGCTATGCCGACGCCGCCTGGGGGCAATATTTGCCGGGGGAGAGGAAAAGGGTCTCAAGGGAACTAGAGGGAACTCAAGGAACTGGAAAAGCTTCCTCCGTTCCTACGGGTTCCTTTAGCTCCCCACGCCTCAATTGGTTTTTGTTGGGTTTGGTGGTTGTTGCGGCGCTGCTCAAAATTGGGGCGGCCCTCAATCCGCAGGAGGTGCTCAAGGCGGAACAGGAGAGTTTGCCGGCCAAAGCGGTGGAGTTTATTCAACAAAACAAACCCGCCGGGCCGCTCTTTAACAGCTACAACTGGGGCGGTTACCTCATCTACAAGTTGTGGCCGGCTTACCCGGTCTACATTGATGGCCGCACCGACCTGTACGACGACGCGTTTATCCGGCGCTATCTCAACGTAGTGGCCGGCGGTGAGGGCTGGCAGCACACCTTAGACCAGGATGGCGTCAACGTGGTGCTGATTGAAAGCGACAGCACTTTGGCTAAATTTTTGAAGAGCGACCCGGCCTGGAGCATCCGTTACCAGGATGCGATAGCCACAGTTTTCGTCCGTAACACACAGTGAGAGTATATCATCTCATGCCCACGCTCAGCGTGGGCATGAGTTCCCCGGCGCTCTGCGCCTAACGAGCGTTTACCCGCTCCGGGGCCGAGTAAACCCGGAAGGTATTGCCCCGCGCATAACCGATCACCGTAATGTTCCAGGCCCGGCCCAATTCCACCGACAGGCTGGTCGGCGAGGTGCGTGAGATGACAATCGGCGTCTTCATCTTGGCCGCTTTGCGCAGCATCTCAGAGCTGATCCGGCCTGAAGCCAGCAAGATGCGGCCCTCGGTCTCAACCCCCCGCTGCAGGGCCTGGCCCCACAGCCGGTCAATGGTGTTGTGCCGCCCCACATCCTGGGCCACCAATAGGAGTTCCTGGCCGTCGCTCAAGGCCGAGGTATGCACCCCGCGCACCTCCTGGTACAGTTCCGCGGCCTGGTGCAGCCGCTGCATCAAGCTGCTCACCTGGGCCGGGCTGATGCTAGTCGCCGTGTTCAGCGGTGGGAAGCGCCGGCTGAGGTCGTCAAAGGTGACGCCACCGCCGCAGCCGGAGGTGATAATGGCCCGTTTGGGTGGGGTAAAGCTCAGGTCGTGCAGCCAGATATCCACGCAGGTTTTGCTTTCTGCCAGGTGCAGCACCTCCACTTCGGCCAGGCTGTGAATAAAGCCTTCTGAGCGGAGAAAACCAAGCGCCAATTCTTCCAGGCGGTGGGGCGTACACATAAAGGTGGCTAACTCCCGCCCGTTGACCGAGATACAGACCAAAGCTTCCTCAATCACCGCGCTCTCCACCGCGGCGGCTGTATCGCCTTTGTACAGCACGTAAGTTGTTGGACGAATTCCCTGGCTCTTAATAGTCACAACTCATGAGCTTTCGTAATCTCAGCAGATTCAAATTTGCCATAGGGCGGCATCCCTACCCGCATCTGTGAACCTGGCAGTTTTTTGGGCCGGTAAAAGCTCCTTATCCCCGTAATTATAAATATCAATTCTGATTTTCAAAACCGGTAATTACCCCGGATGTGTAAAGGATTCTCCGGCAACATAGCAACGATTCTCCCAGGACAGCCCCCTGGCCGCAGGGCATGTTCAAAGTCCCATCTTCCCGGAAGCTAAACGCTGTTTGAGGCCAAGAATTGGCCCAAAATCCCGCCAATTTTGAGACAAAGTGTACCTGGAGCTTCCGGGAAGGTTTGCCGGATAACGATAGACGCCGGAACAAGTTTGTGGTATGATGGAGAGTGCTTGATAAAAAATAAAGGCAACTACCTGGGTGAGCAGCCGAGTAGCTGCAAAATTTGGTATAATCATAACCTCAACCTGGATTATTGGTGAAAAGTAAGATGTCTCAGCCTGATCAACCCTGGCGGGTTATTTTGTTAATGAAAGCAACTACCTACCGGGCGCGCCCTTTTTTGGCGGCGGCGGCCCGGCTGGGTATTGAAGTTGTCAAAGGGATTGACATGCCACCCGAACTGGCCGAGTATTGGCACGCGCCGCTGGGCTTGCAGTTTGACCGGCCGGAGCAGGCCGTTCAGTCTATAGTTGACTTTGCCTACCGCCAGCCGGTGCAGGCCATTTTGGCCGTAGACGACAGCGCCACGGTGCTGGCCGCGCAGGCCAGCGAGGCCCTGGGCCTGGCCTTTAACTCCAGCGAAGCGGCCCTGGCCGCCCGCAACAAATACCGCATGCGCCAGTTGTTGAGCGCCGCCGGTGTGCCCTGCCCCAAATTCAGCTTGTTTGATATGGCAGATGATCCAGGCCAAGTTGCGGCGGAAGTGGAGTACCCCTGTGTGGTCAAACCGCTGCTCCTTTCGGGTAGCCGGGGTGTGATCCGGGCCGATAACCCGGCCGAATTTGAAGCCGCTTTTCGACGCCTGGGCCGCATGCTGGCCGCAATGCAGCGCATACCCGGCTCAACCCAGATTTTGGTTGAAAATTTTATCCCCGGTTTTGAGGTAGCCTTGGAAGGCATGCTGGACCGGGGACAGTTGAAAGTGCTGGCTCTGTTCGACAAGCCCGACCCGCTCGACGGGCCATTTTTTGAGGAAACCATTTACGTCACCCCATCGCGGCTGCCGGAGTTAACCCAGGCGGCGATTGCCAACTGCGCGGCCCAGGCAGCGGAAGCGTTGGGGCTGCGTCACGGGCCGATCCATGCCGAACTGCGGGTCAACCAGGCCGGCCCCTGGATTGTCGAGGTGGCCGGTCGCTCCATCGGCGGGTTGTGCTCGCAAACGCTGCGCTTTGGCCCAGATGTTTCATTGGAGGAATTGATTCTGCGCCAGGCGGTAGGGCTGGAAATTGAGTCGTGGCGCGGCGACGAAGAGGCCAGAGGGGTGATGATGATCCCTATCCCGGCGGCGGGGCTGCTCAAGCGGGTAGATGGCCTGGAGGCGGCCCGGCAGGTACCGGGCATCGAGTCGGTGGAGATTACGGCGCAGCTCTACCAGCCGCTTGTCCCTCTGCCCGAAGGGGAGAGTTATCTGGGCTTTATCTTTGCCCGCGGCCAGCAGCCCGACGAGGTTGAGGCGGCCCTGCGCCAGGCCCACGCCCAGCTTCATTTTGAGGTGGAAACGCTGCTGCCGGTGATTCAGTAGTCAGTAGTCAGTAGTCAGTAGTCAGATAGAACTCTCTTGTCTGACTACTGGCTACTGACTACTAAAATACTCTCCTACTTCTTCCGGGCCGGGCCGCCGCCTTTGGCCCCCGGAGTGCCTTCGGGCGACCAGCCTTCGGGCATCATCGCCCCCACCCCAAAGAAAAATTCTTCCATCTGTTCCTTCAAAAATTCGCGGGCCTGGGGATCGGCCAGCACCAGGCCGTAATGGTTAATGAGGATGACTTGTTGCCGCTTCCATAACTCCCAAGCCTGCTCTGAAACATTATTGAAGATTTTTTCGCCCAATTCACCGGCGAAAGGTGGTTTTTCCAGGCCCGGTAATTCTCGTCCAAATTTGACGCAGTTGACCATTCGTGTCATAAACTGTCTCCACAGGGATAAAGTAACTGTGCTGGATTGTACCTCACTACTTGGGTTCAATCAAATAGTCATGGGAGTTGAAGATTGTTGAGCGTAATTTTTTTTGGGATGCAGGGCATCTTGTCTTTGCCGCCCTTGCAGGCTTTGCTTGAAGCCGGCGTTGAGATTAGAGCAGTGATGACGCCGGCCGACCAAGCTGCGGCTGCCTCGCCGCCTCGTCTCATCGAACCCCCTCGTCCCGCCCCGACAGATTTGCCTATCCTCAATCCCCATCTGGATCATAACATCATCCACCTGGCCTGGGAACACCGCCTGCCGGTGTGGGAGGTTGGCTCGCTGGCTGACCCGCCAACGTTGGCGCAGCTGGCCGATCTCCGGCCAGACCTCATCGTGGTGGCCTGTTTTTCTCGCATTTTCCCCCCGGCGCTGCTGCACCTGCCCCGCTACGGCTGCCTCAACCTGCATCCCTCGCTGCTGCCGGCTTATCGTGGGCCGCTGCCGCTGTTTTGGCAGGCCTATTGGGGCGAGCGGCAAACCGGCGTAACCCTGCACTTTTTGGACCAGGGTTTGGATACGGGGGATATTGTCTCGCAGGTGGCCTTTGATTGGCCGGAAGGTATCGCGCTGGTGGAGCTGGAGCGGCGCTGCGGGCTGGCCGGAGCGCAGTTGTTGGTCAAAGCGGTGCAGCGGTTGGTCCAGGGTAAGGCTTTACCCCGCCAGCCCCAACCGCAGGCGGGCCGCAGCTACTTTTCTTTTCCCACCGCCGAGAACTTCTACATTTCCACCGATTGGGAGGCTCGCCGGGCCTTCAACTTTATCCGCGCCGCCGGGAGCGATTGGCCGCTGGTGATTACGCTGAACGAGGAAGTGGGGAAAAGAGGTGGCGAAACTTATTTTCCCATTCGGGCGGCTGTGGCTTACGATACTGAGCAGGCTCTGGGCCGGCTCTATCTGGTTTGCGAGGATGAAACCTGGATTCAGTTCAACCCCGGCGTATTGAGGGTAAAGATTTAATCGCCAAAACTGATGCCCAACTCGCGGGCGGTCAGCATGGTGTCGCACTCCAGGGGGGACGGATTTCATGCGCCCGGCGACCAGCTCCAGGGGCACGTAGCGCACGGTGGGCGGGTCAAGCGCCACCATAACCCCGGAGTATCCTTCGGCCAGGGCGCGCACGGCGGCGGCCCCAAAGCGCAGCGACAGCAGCCGGTCAAAGGTGGTCGGCGTGCCGCCGCGCAGCAGATGGCCCAAAACCACTGCCCGGCTCTCTCTGCCGGTGAGCGCCTGGAGTTCGGCGGCCACTTTTTCGCCGATGCCGCCCAGCCGCTCGGCCTGGCCAAGCTCCTTTGAGATCACCGAAACGGTTCCATCTTTAGGTTTAGCCCCTTCAGCTACCACCACGATCGAAAAATTCAAGCCGCGCCTGGCCCGGTCCTCAAGTTTGGCGGCCACCTTCGTCAAATCGTAGGGGATTTCGGGGATGAGGATGGCGTCGGCGGTACCGGAGACGCCGGAGTTGAGGGCAATCCAGCCGGCATAGCGGCCCATCACCTCAACCACGATGATCCGGCGGTGGGCCTGGGCGGTGGAGTGCAGCCGGTCAATACATTCGGTGGCAAAGGAGACGGCGGTATCAAAGCCAAAAGTGATGACCGTTTGATCGAGGTCGTTGTCAATGGTTTTGGGCACGCCGACCACCCGCAAGCCCTTTTGAGCAAACACATTGGCAATGGCCAGCGAGCCGTCGCCGCCGATGGCGATCAGAGCGTCAATCTGCTGCCGTTGGAAGGCTTCCATAATTTCGCCGGTGCGATCTTTTTCCACAAGCTGGCCGTGCTCATCCAGGGTAGGGTAGCGCAGGGGATTGCCCCGATTGGTGGTGCCCAAGATGGTGCCGCCCAGGTGGGTGATGCCGCGCACACTTTCGCGGGTCAAGGAGATCAAGCCGCCTTCAGGGTACTGTTCGGCCAGAAACAGGCCGTTGTAGCCCTCCCGAATTCCCAGCACCTCCCAGCCGCGATTGAGCGCGGCCAGCACAGCGGCGCGGATGACGGCGTTGAGGCCGGGGGCGTCGCCGCCGCCGGTGTTGATGGCGATTCTGCGAATTTCCTGGGTCATTTTTTACCTCCCATAAAGCAATTATCAACTACCCTCCATCAATTGTCAAAGGTTAAGATGGCAAGTTCAACAGCGTTATCGGGCTGCGGCCGGCCGTTGACAGCCGCTGGCAGGCGTTGGCCGGTGGCCGGGTCGTACATGCCAACCAGCAGGCGGTATGCGCCGGGAGGAGCGCCGTCGCGCAGGGTGAGGGTGTAGCGGTCAACCACGCTGTCCTGTTTGGCCCAGGCGCTGGTGGGGTAGCGGCCGGCCTGGGGTGGGTTGTCCCACTGCGCCCAAACCTGCCCATCCGGGCCGATGAGCTGGGTGAAAACGGTGTAGTCGGTGGGAATAGGGGCGGTGGATTTCCAGTAGAGTGTGAGGGAGATTGGTAACTGGGGATTGGTAATTGGGTTGGGGGTGAGGTTATAGCCGGTGAGTTGGATGGTCTGGTTGAGTTGGGCTAAGAGAGGATGAGGCGGCGCTGTACCATCGGCGGGGTCGAGCAGGCGAACTGTCAGTGGATAAAGATTATTATAACCCAGGCCGGTTTGGCCATCACACAGGGGTAGATATTCATAGCCGTCCGGCAGCGACTTGTCCTGGCGGAGCAGGCTGATTTCCAGGCGGTACAGGCCGGGCGGGGCGTCGGGGTTGAGGCGAAGAGGATAGGTTTCTTCGACAATTTCGGTGGGAACCCACAGCACGTTGGGGTAGCGGTCGCCCAGGGTAGCGACTCGTTCCCCGCCCACCTGAAAATCCTTGTCCACCAATTTGAGCGAGATAACCAGCGGGTCGGCCATCCAGCGGAGGGTGTGCCAGCGGAGGGTGATGGGGAGGGTTGGAAGGGTGGAAGGGTGGAAGGTTGAAGGGTTGGATTTGTCTTCCAGTCCTCCTGTCTTCCAGTCTTCCAGATTAATGGCCGGCTGGCCGGGAATTTGCAGCGAAAGGGGGGCCAGGGTGTGGCTGAAGGTGAGGGTTGTAGTGAGGGGGGCCAGGGTGCGCTGGCGCAGAGCCAGGGTCAGGGTGAGGTTGGCGGCGGGGTCATTGGGAAGATAGGGGCCAGGGGGTAAGGTTGGCCCGGCGATGAAGTGAGATAAGTGGGCGAAAGGGCTGGGGCCGTCGGCGCAGGGTAAAAAGAGGGGGGTATCCAGTTGCGGCAAGGGCGACCAGCGGTGAGTGGTTCCCCCCGCGCTTTGCTCAAAGGCCGGAGCTTGGGCGGACCGGCTGCCGGCATAGGTTAACCAGGCTAATGACTCGCCCAATTGTATCTCAGCCGGGCCGGTGAGGCGTTCATTGCCCTGCCACAGGTCAACGGTTTGGGGCAGACTGCTGCGGCCAGAGTCGGTGGGTTGGAGGGTGAAGCGCGGTTCAGCCAGGATTTGCTGCAAAACGGGCGCATCGGCCAGGGTTGGCTGGGGCGAGTCGGGGCGCAAGGGCCAAAGTTCCAGGCGCAGGCGGTAGGTTTGTGCGCTCAAGCGGTAGCAGGTGGGGATCGGAATAAAAACCTGGTCGCGCAGGGTATCGCCGGTTTCCCAGGCGCGCGCCGGGTAATGGCCGTTGACAAATTGGCCGCGCCAGCAGGCGGCCGGCCGGCCGGTCTCATCTTGCAGACACAGTGAAACCAGGTAATCTTGCTGCGCTTCCCGGCCGGCGTGCCAGTAAAGGGTAATCGGCAGGACGCCGCCGGCCTTAGCCGTAGTTTGAGGAGCATCGAAGCCGGCCCAGGAGAGGCCGGGAGCAAATTCAAGGTCGTAGCGATATTGGATGGGCAAGTCAGCAGGGGGGGTGGTGGTGATGGGCAGCGCCGGGTAGTGGGGCAGGATGAAGAATGAAGGCTGAAGGCTGAAGAGGGCGGGGAGGAGATAGCAGATGGTAAGTAGTAAGTAGTAGGGAGTAGGAACACCGAAGGCGAGCAAAGCGAGGGGGCGCACTCGATTCGTTAATCGTAAATCGCCAATCGTCAATCGCAAATGGTTTAGGCCGAGGGCGATGAAAAAGGCTATGACCGGCAGCGCCGGGTAGAGATGCCGGCCCTGGCCGGTGTCTATGGTGGCGCTGAGAACGTAGCGGGCCAGGACGACGATGAGGAAGAGGGTGAAATGGAGGGTAAGTAACAACGTGGTGCGTGGTGCGCCGCCAGGGAACCTTTGGCTCTGCTGCGTGATGTGTGATGGGTAGTGTGTAGAACGTAGAACGTAAAACGTAAAACGTAAAATATGACCACTAACGGCGATGAGCAAAAAGATAGTGAAAAGGGCATAAACCCACCTTGGGGCAAAGATTTGCATCCAGCCAAACTCAAACCAGAAGGAGCGGTAAAGCAGGCCAAACCACTCTGCCAGGGGATAGGTGGCCGCCACCGGTCGCACCGAGTGGCCGGACAGGAGGCCGACCAACCCTTCGGTGATTTGGGGTTCGCCCAGGGAGGCGGCCAGACCAGGGATGAGACCCAGTTCGCTGATGCGGTTGAAGCGCACCGTGATAAAGGCAAACCACGGGCCGGCGGTGAGGGCGAGGGCAAGGAGGAAGGGGAGAAGCGTGGTGCGTGGTGCGTGGTGCGTGATGCGTAAAGCGTGGTGCGTGGTGTGTGGTGCGTAGGAATTAACAGGGGACGCTTCAGGAATAAGAAGGCGGTCGGCGGTTGGTAGGCTGTCGCCAGTTGTTATGGGGTGGTCTGCCACCTTGCTACTTGCTACTTTGCTACCTGCCACTCTGTTGCCTGCCGCCTTGCTACCTGCAGCTCTGCTACTTACTACCAGGGTGAAGATAACCTCCGGGATGAGGATCAGTGAGAAATACTTGGTGATCAGCGCCAGGCCGACCAGCGCGCCCAGAAAGGCAAAGAGGCGAGATGAAGAGGAGTCGTTTTGAAGGATGACAACCTGGATTAAAAGCAGAAGCGAGGTCAGCGCAAAAACCAGATTGTCGTCATTGATAACGGCGCTGCTGCTGACAAAGCGCGGCAAAAAGGCCACAAAAGCGGCGGCCAGCAGCGCCGCTGTTTTTGGCTCCGGCAGCAGGCGGCGGGCCAGGGCATAGGTGGCGATAATCGTTACCCAGCCCAGCGGCAGGGAAAGCAGCCGGACTAAATGCCAGGCCAGGGTTTGACCGCGCCAGGGCCATTGCTCATCCAGGGTATGCAAAACATGGTTGAAGCTCAGGCCATCGCCGGGGATGAGTCGCTCCGGGCGAGCATCCACCCGGCGGATGTCGGGGAGGGCATCCTCACCGACCAGGGCGATGGGCCAGGCGGTCAGCCAGTAATAGAGCGGAGCGAGTCCACCCTTAAAGCCGGCTTCTCGCCGTTCGGCCTCGCTGAATGGGGGGTGGCCGGTGCGGGCCACAAAGCGCAGGTATTGGTAATGGTCGGTTTCATCATCGGCTTCGCCCAGGGGCAAGGTGATGGATTGGTAGAGGGTCAGCAGGGTGAAGAGGATAAGGAGAGATTGGAGATTAAAATGTGATAGTACGTAAAACGTAAAACGTAAAACGTAAAACTTGACACTTGACGCCTGACGCCTGACGCCTGACACTTGACGCTTAACGCTTGACACTTTTTTGCTACCTGTTCCCTGCTACGTGGATTTGGCCCAGGTTGGCGGCGTAATTGGGCAGGGGTTGGCCGGCGATAAAAGCGGGCAGGCGGTCGCCGGTGGCGGGATTGTAGAGACCGGCCAGTAGTTGGTAATCGCCGGGCGGGAGGGCGCTCAAGTCCAGCGGGTGGGCGTCTACGATGACTTCGCCGGGACGCCACAGCGAGGTGGGATAATCATTCTGCACGGGCGGGCCGTCGAAACCGGCCACCTGCTCGGAGCCACGCCACAGTTGCAGGAACACGGTGTAATCGGCGCCGGGGGTGGCGGTGGCCTGCCAGTTGAGGGTGACATAGCCCTGGCCGGGCGCAAGCTGAAAACTGAGCAGGGTAATTTGATCGCCAAAGGTGATGGGCGAATCGAGCCGGGGCGGGTTGGGCCACTGCCAGGGGATGAGTTTGGCGCTGGCAATGATCGGCTCGACCGGCTGGCCGGCGGCGTTGAGGGCAGCCTTACCGGGCCGCCCCGGTTCGGTGTAGTCATAAATGCCGGCGGCAATGAGCAGGCGGGTAGGGGCCTGGCTCAATTCGGCTTGAGGCGGGATAGGCACGGCGTAGCGGTCGGCCAGGATGGCGCCGGAGGGCAGTAAGGTGGTGGGCCAGTGACCGGCGCCGGGGTAGGTGTCTACCTGCCCCACCACCTGGCGCTGCCGGCCCAGCAGGTGAACAAAGATGCTGTAGTTTAGAGGGGTTGGCTTGAGGATTTGCCAATAGAGGATGAGGGGCAAATTCTCGGCCGGGTGGACGGTATCGGCCAGGAGTTGGTAGCCCAGCAGCCGCACAGCGCCGTCATAGGTTAAGTTGACCGGCTGCAAATCGGCCGGCAGGTCTGCCTCGGTCAGGATCCGTGGCTTCGCATAGGCAGGAGCTATATACAGAAAGGGCGACCCCAGGGCAAACAGGAACAGGCCCAGCGTGCAGCCGGCGACAACCAACCTTTGGGCGGCGGCCGGCAGCCACCAGGTTAAGCCTAGCATGCCCAGGGCCGAAATGGCCGCAATGGCCGGGTAAAGCAGCCGGCCCTGTCCGGCCGGTTGGGTGAGATTCCAAACGATGAATCCGGCCACCATGATGGCCGACCAGCCCAGGAGAAGCGCGAAGGTGGGCAGCGAGATGGAAGGCGCGTAAATCGTAAATCGTAAATCGTAAATCGTAAATCGCCCCACAGAGATACCCTTGCGGTATAAATCGTAAATCCGCCAAAAGCATGCAGAGCAAAATCGAATGAGGAAGGCGATGAGGCCGAGCAGGGCTGCGAGCGAAACCCAATCCAGCACTTGATAAATCCAGTGGTCGGCCAGGATGTTGACCCCGCCGAATAAGGCCCAATAGGCAATCCGAAAGCCTTCAAACTCGGCCCGCAGGGTGGCCAGGGTGGGGATTTGGCGGCGCTGCCCGGCGGTTTCTCGCATGGCTTGCAGGGCGAGCACATCCCCCTGATACAGCAAGGCATTGCGCACATAAAACCAACCGGCGACGAGTAAAGCAACCGCCAG
>CAZDMM010000030.1:3892-20898 GCA_964505845.1 uncultured Caldilineaceae bacterium | reverse complement strand
GCCGGCAAAAGCGATGCGGCTGGAGCTGATGTGCCACAGCGACAGGGCTAACCCCAGGGTAGAGAGTCCCGCCAGCCAGCGGGCGCGGTTGAGGGGGTTGAACGTTGAACGAAAAATTTCGCGGACGGCCCAATAATTGGCAAAAACACTGACCACGCCGGCCCAGGCGGCCAGGCCGCGCATGGTGGCAATGGATGGCCCAAACAGGTAAAAGGCCGCCGCCGCAAAATAGAAGCCCAAGGCCCCACCGCCCCCCTGTCCTTCATAAGAATATTTCAGACCCTCCCGCAGGGTGGTCAAGGCTCCCATGGCCCCCACCGCCTCGTCGGAGTTGAAGCCGGGCGGCACTTCGGTGATGCGCCAGTAACGCAAAAAGGCGGCCAGGGCCACGATGGTCAGCAGGGCGGCCCACTCCAGCCATAGGCCCCGGCGCGGTTCGGTTGGTTTCGGCAAGCTTATTCCCCTATCAACAAAGCGCCCGCCAAGCTGCGGCGGGCCGTAGTCTCATGATAATCAATGTAGGGGGAGTTGGCAAAAATGGGAGAAAAGGCCATTCAAGCTAACGGCGCAAATTTGCCAAAAGCTCTAATTTCGATTATTGTGCCTTTTTGTGTTTATTTAATATTCAAATGCCATAAGTTCAATGGGGAAACGCAGGCACAAGCAACACCGATATGAGGAGATAAATAAAAATGTTAAGTAAAAAATTTAGCAAAGCCAAACCTGTCTGCCAGGTTACATTTCAGTTACCTTCAGAGATTGAAGCTAAACAGGCCAGCGTGGTGGGTGAATTTAACGGTTGGGATAGCCAGGCTAATCCACTCAAGAAAATCAAAGGCGTGTGGAAGACAACTCTTGAGTTGGAGCAAGGGCACGAGTACCAATTTCGTTATTTTGTCAACGGCAGCGAGTGGTACAACGACCCGGAAGCTGATCGCTATGTTCCCAACAATATTGACGGCGACAACTCCGTAGTCATTACCTCCAATAATTAAGCGTCAATTGCGACGCTGCGCTCTTGAAACGTCCCATCATTTGGGACGTTTCTTTTTTTCAAATCTTCCCACCCGCGCTTTGCGCGCCTTTGACTCGAAGTTGGCTTTAAGCCTTAAATGCTCTCAAGCCTGGCTTCGGGGAAGGTAAATGGCTTGGGGTGTTTCTTTTTTAACCGGGAGAAGCCGCATGCGTTTGGGTATTGATATAGGCGGAACCTTTACCGATTTTGTGCTGTACGATGAGGTGAGCAGTTACTTCCACGCCTGGAAAACCCTCTCCACCCCTCACGATCCGGCCGAAGCAGTCTTGAAACAATTGGCAATTGTCAATTCACAATTGACAATTGCCAATTCTCTCTCCATTGTTCACGGCTCAACGGTGGCGACTAACGCCCTGCTAGAGCGCAAAGGGGCGGTGACTGCGCTTATCACCACCCAGGGATTCCGCGATGTTATTGAAATTGGCCGCCAAAACCGGCCTGAGTTGTATAACTTGCTTCCACACCGTCCGCCGGCTTTGGCGCCGCCGCACCTGCGCTTTGAGGTAGCGGAGCGGGTCAATCACCGGGGAGAAGCCATCCAACCGCTTGACCCTGCCACCTTGGAGCCATTGATCCAGCAGTTGCAGGTAGCCGGCGTGACGTCGGTGGCCGTCTGTTTGCTTTTTTCTTTTTTATACCCTCAGCACGAGCAATTGATTGTCGCCAGCCTGCGCCAGGCCGGTTTTTTTGTCTCGCCCTCCTGTGAAGTGCTGCCCGAATTTAGAGAGTATGAGCGGGCCAGCACCACCGTGGTCAACGCCTATGTCTCGCCGGTGTTGGAGCGTTACCTGTCTCGCCTGGAGCGCGAGAGCGGGGTGAAAGATTTCCGGGTGATGCAGTCCAACGGCGGCAGCATTACCGCCGCCCAGGCCCGCCGCGAGGCGGTGCGCTGCGTGCTTTCCGGGCCGGCGGGCGGCGTGGTGGGAGCGCGCTACGTGGCCCAGGCCGCCGGTTTGAGCCACATCCTCACTTTTGATATGGGCGGCACCTCTACGGATGTATCGCTGTGCGCCGGTGCGGCCCAGGTCACCAGCGAGTCGGAAATCGGCGGGATGCCCATCCGCATCCCGGTGATTGATATTCACACCGTCGGTTCCGGCGGCGGTTCTATTGCCTCGGTAGACGCGGGCGGCGCGCTGCGGGTTGGCCCACAGAGCGCCGGGGCCGACCCCGGCCCGGTGTGCTACGGGCGGGGCGGCCAGCAGCCCACCGTCACCGATGCCAACCTTATCCTGGGGCGTTTACCGGCAGACCTTTTTTTGGGGGGACAGATGACCCTGGAGGCGTCGGCGGCAGAGGCGGCTTTGACTCGCCTGGCCCGCCAGACCGGGCTGATCCCCACCCCCGGCCTGACTCCGGCTCAAACGGCGGCTTTGGGCGTGCTGGCGGTGGTCAACGCCCACATGGAGCGGGCGCTGCGAGTCATCTCAGTGCAGCGCGGCCACGACCCCCGCGAATTTAGCCTGGTCTCGTTTGGCGGCGCTGGCGGGCTGCATGCGGTTGAGCTGGCCCGCAGTCTCAACATTCCACGTGTGCTGATTCCACCCAATGCCGCCACCCTGTCTGCCTTTGGCATGCTGGCCGCCGACGTTATTAAGGATTACGCCCGTACCGTGATGCGCCCCGGCGATACCCCCTTTGCTGAGTTGGAGGCGCTCATGGCCCCGCTGGTAGCGCAAGGACTGGCCGGCCTGGCCGCCGAGGGTGTGCCGCCGGCCCAGATGGCCCTGGAACGGCTGCTCGACCTGCGTTATTGCGGCCAATCCTATGAGCTGACCATCCCTTTTACGCCCAATTTTAGAGCCGACTTTCACGCGGCTTACACCCACGCCTATGGCCACAGCGAGCCGGCCGCGCCGGTAGAAGTGGTCAACGTGCGGCTGCGGGCGGTAGGGCGCCTGCCTCGCCCGCCGCTGCCCCGTGCTCCACTCACTCACAGCCAGCCTACGCCTTTCGACCGTCGCCCGGTGATCCTGGCCACCGGCCCCACCGAGACGCCTTTTTATCACGGGGCGGCCTTGCAGCCCGGCCACCAACTGGCCGGCCCGGCGCTCATCGTCCACCCTGATACAACCGTGTTTGTCGGGCCGGGAGATGAGTTGAGGGTGGATGAGTATAGAAACTTAACAGTGAAAGTGGGGAGGATATTTTGAGTTAAGATGCGGACAACTGTTGAACAATAATATCCAGCACTTCACTAACCTGACCCAGCCGGTAAAGTTCAGCCAGGGCTTGCAGCCGTTGGGCGGTAACTTCGGCAAATGGTGTCTGAGAGTTGTCTATTGCTTGACCTCCTACAAGGGAACTTCAAGCTAAATTGCACCACAATTTTGGATAAAGTTGAGAGTTAAGATGAATTACGACCCTGTTCTCCTTGAACTTTTCAAAAATCGCTTTGCCTCCATTGCCGAAGAGATGGGGGTGTCCCTGCGCCGGACGGCCTACTCGCCTAATATCAAAGAGCGGTTGGACTTTTCTTGCGCCATTTTTGACGGATCCGGCCAGATGATTGCCCAGGCTGCCCACATTCCGGTTCACCTGGGCGCGATGCCCATTTCCGTCGCCACCGCCATTGAGCAAATCAGCTTCGCCCCCGGTGATGTGGTCATCCTCAACGACCCTTTTCGCGGGGGGAGCCATTTGCCGGACATCACCATGATTTCACCCATCTTCTTGGCAACAGCAGGGGAGCAGGGGGGAAGAGGAGCAGGGGCAACTTTTTCTCCCCCGCTCCCCTTCGCCTTCGTGGCCAGCCGCGCCCACCACGCCGACGTGGGTGGAATGACCCCCGGCTCGATGCCGCTGTCGCAGGAAATTTTCCAGGAGGGAATTATCATCCCACCGCTTAAGCTGGTGGAGGCCGGGCAGATGAATCAGGGGGTGTTAAGCCTGCTGCTGGCTAATGTCCGCACCCCGGAAGAGCGGGCCGGCGACATCCGGGCGCAGTTGGCCGCTAACGCTAGAGGGGTGGAGCGGGTGCTGGAGCTGGTCAACCGCTACGGTGAGGCGGAAGTTGGCCGCTATATGTCGGGCCTGCTGGAATACGCCGAGCGTTTGACCCGCGCCCTCATCGCCGCGTTGCCGGATGGTCAATATCATTTTGAGGATTTTATGGATGGCGACGGTCTCAACCCGGAACCCATCAAAATTGCGGTGACCATCACCATCAACGGCGACGAGGCGGTGGTGGATTTTAGCGGCAGCGCGCCCCAGGTGCGGGGCAGTGTGAACACCGTCTATGCCGTTACCCTGTCGGCGGTATTGTATGTGTTCCGGGCGCTGGTGGGGCTGGACATCCCGGCCAACAGCGGCTGCCTGGCCCCTTTGACGGTGATTGCGCCGGTGGGGACGGTGCTCAACGCCAGACCGCCGGCGGCAGTGGCCGGGGGCAACGTAGAAACCGCCCAGCGCATTGTGGATGTGCTGCTGGGGGCGCTGGCCCAGGCCAGCCCGGAGCGGGTCCCGGCGGCGGCGCAGGGGACGATGAACAATGTGATGATTGGCGGCTGGGATCCGGAGCGCGACAAGTTTTATACTTATTATGAAACGATTGGCGGCGGCATGGGGGCCGGGCCGGGTCGAGCCGGGGCCGATGCCATCCAGTGCCACATGACCAATACTCTTAACACCCCGATTGAGGCGTTGGAGTATGCCTATCCTTTCCAGGTGCGGCGCTATGAGATTCGGCGTGGCTCCGGTGGGGCGGGACGGCAGCCTGGCGGCAGCGGCATTCGCCGCGAAATCGAGTTGCAGTATGAGGCGCAGGTAACTCTTTTGACGGAGCGACGGCGCTTTGCACCTTACGGCCTGGCCGGGGGCGAGCCAGGCCAAAAAGGCCGCAACACCGTCATCCGGGCCGGTCAGGCGCAAGAGTTGTCTGGCAAAATCACTTTGACCCTCCAGGCCGGGGATATCCTGTGCATCGAAACACCGGGCGGGGGAGGGTACGGAAGGGTGAAGGTAGAAGGATGAAAGGGAAGCAGGAATTGCTCAAAGTCCACCATCTCTCCAAAGTTTTTGATAATACGCCGGCGCTGGCGGATGTTAACCTAACCCTGGCTGAAGGCCAAATTTTATGTTTGCTTGGTTCCTCTGGCTGCGGCAAAACTACATTGCTGCGCCTGATTGCCGGCCTGGAAACACCCGACAGCGGCGCGATTCTGTTTGAGGGCCGGGATATTTCCACCACGCCGTCCCACCAGCGCGGTTTTGGGCTGATGTTTCAGGAGTTTGCCCTCTTTCCCCACAAAAACGTGGGCCAAAATATTGCCTTTGGCTTGCAGCATCTCAAGCAAAAGCGTGCCATCGAGAGCAGGGTTCAGGAGATGCTGGGCCTGGTGGGGTTGGCCGGCTTTGAGGAGCGAGATGTCAACAGCCTCTCCGGCGGTGAGCGACAGCGGGTGGCCCTGGCCCGCAGTTTGGCCCCCGGCCCGCGCCTGCTCATGCTAGATGAGCCGCTGGGTGCGCTTGACCGCGCGCTGCGGGAGCGGCTCATGCTGGAGATGCGCCAGACGCTCAAGGGGTTGGGCCTGACCTCCATCTACGTGACCCACGACCAAACCGAAGCTTTTGCCATTGCCGACCGGGTGGTGGTAATGAACCGGGGCCGCATTGAACAGGAAGGCCGGCCGGAGGAACTTTTTTACCAGCCGGCCACGCCTTTTGTGGCTCAATTTTTAGGCTTTACCAACCTGATTCCCGGCGTATGCCTGACCGGTGGTCAGGTTGAGAGCGCCCTGGGCCGGTGGGCCTTGCCGGCCGCCGGCCAGTACCCCCCCGGAACGCCGGTAGAGATTTTGCTGCGTCCCGAAGCGGCCTGGCTGACCCCTATTAGCGACAATGTTATCGAGGGCGAGGTGATTGCGGCTCAGTTTCGAGGCCGCTTTTACCAAATTGCCTGCGTGGTGGCGGGCCAAGCGCTTACGTTTGAAATGCCGCCCATGGCTTTGCCGCCGGTTGGGAAGGGGGTCAAATTTTGGCTCAACCCAGAAGCAATCCAGTTGTTTGCTGAAAGTTAAAGAGGTGCTGATGAAAGTTTTTGCGATACGCTTGCGCCCCGGCCAGGATGTAGGGCACGAGTTGAGCCGCTTTGTGGCAGAAAATGGTCTGCGGGCCAGCTTTATTCTTACCTGCGTGGGCAGCCTGCGCCAGGCTGCACTGCGGCTGGCCAATCAACCTGGGACTACCCTATATGAGGATAAGTTTGAGATTGTATCGCTGGTGGGGACGCTGGATACCGGGGGATATCATATACATATATCTCTCTCGGATGGGCAGGGCCGCACGATTGGCGGCCATTTAATGCCGGGCTGCCTGGTTTATACCACGGCGGAAATTGTCATTGGCGAGGCCGAGCATTTGGTTTTTACCCGCCCTTTTGATCCTGAAAGCGGCTACCCGGAACTGGCAGTCTCGCCGCGCGGGGTAGAATAAACCCCCAAAAATTGGGGAATTGACAAATTCTAACTTTTGGATTAAGATAAGCTCACAATAGAACATATATTCTCACTATTCTTTTTAAGGAGCTTAGAAATGTACCAAAAACTAATCATAGTGGGCAACTTAGGAAATGACCCCGAAATGCGTTATACCCCCTCCGGTCAACCGGTAACTCACCTCAGTGTCGCCACCAACCGAAAATGGAGTGATAACAACGGCCAGCTTCAAGAAGAAACTACCTGGTTTCGAGTGTCAGTATGGGGCAAACAAGCTGAAAGTTGTAACCAATTTCTTAGCAAGGGTCAAAAAGTTTTGGTTGAAGGCCGTTTAACCCCGGATAAAGACAGCGGCGGGCCGCGCGTCTACCAGGATCAAAATGGCAAATGGCGCGCCAGCTACGAGATCAGCGCCTTTGAGGTGCGCTTTTTGGGATCACGCGGTGAAGGCGGCAACTTGGGGAGCGGTGCTCCGGCAGGCGCCGCATCGGACGGCGCTTTAACAGAGGATGAAATTCCATTCTAAAAAGAGGCGCACAACTGTACACCTCTACCGTTCTATGACAACCAAATATTGACGATATCAACAGGGGCAAGTTACTGACTTGCCCCTGTTTTGTTACATCCGTTCCGGCGCGCTCATGCCCATCAACCGCAAGGTGTTGGCCAGGGTAATTTGGGCTGCCTTGACCAGCTTGAGCCGGGCGGTGGTGAGGGCCGCGTCCTCGCTGACCACGCGGCAATCCCGGTAAAAGGCGTGGAAGGCCGTGGCCAAATCCTGGGCATAGTAGGTCAATTGGTGGGGCGAGAGGGTTTCGGCGGCATGGGCCACAGTTTCTTGCAGGCGCAGCATTTGCCGGATGAGTTCCGATTCGGCGGGATGGGTGAGCAACGCCACATCACCGCCCTCCATCGTCGCCCCTTCTTCCTGGGCTTTGCGAAAGATGCTGGCAATCCGGGCGTGGCCGTACTGTACATAGAAAACCGGGTTCTCGCTGCTCTGCCTGGTGGCCAGGGTCAGGTCCAGCTCCATGGGGCTGTCGGCGGAGCGGGTCAGCAGCATAAAGCGGAAGGCGTCGGGGCCGATTTCGTCTACCACTTCTCGCACGGTGATGAAATTACCGGCCCGTTTACTCTGGCGCACCGGCACGCCGTCTCGCGTAATAGTGACCAGTTGGTACAGGATGATGGTTATTTTATTGACATCCAAACCCAGCGCCCTGGCCGCATTTTTGACCCGCTTGACGTGGCCGTGATGGTCGGCCCCCCAAATATAAATAGCCCACTCAAAGCTGCGCCTGGCTAACTTGTCCCACACATAGGCAATATCCGAGGCAAAGTAAGTGGGCCGGCCATCAGAGCGGACGATGACGTTTTCCTTATCGTTTTCATCCTCGCTTTTAAGCCAGATAGCCCCATCCCGTTCGACGAGCATATCTTTGGTTTTGAGCTTATCCAGGGCTACCTGATAAGCGCCATCGTCGTACAGGCTTTGCTCAGAGAACCAGTTGTCAAAGTGAATACCGATGCGGGCGGTATCTTCTTTGAGACCGGCCAGAATCGTATCCAGGGCGTACCGGCGCATAAAGGCCAGCGCCTCTGCCCGGTCAATATGTAAGTATTGGTCGCCAAATTTTTGGGCAGCCTCCCGGCCCATCTCAACCAGGTATTCACCCTGGTACTCTTCCGGGTCCGGCTCGGGCTGGCCCAATGCCTGCGCGTAGCGAGCGAACATCGCTTTGCCTAGGTTATCTACCTGAGTGCCGACATCGTTGACGTAATACTCTCGTTGCACACTGTGGCCGGCAGCGGCCAGCACGTTGGCCAGGGTGTCGCCCAGCACAGCGTTGCGCCCAGAGCCGACCACCAGTGGGCCGGTGGGGTTGGCGCTGATAAATTCAACCTGCACCCGTTTGTGACCTATATTAACCTGGCCGAATTTGTCCCCTTCGGCCAAAATCGTTTCGACCTGTTGGGCCAGCCAGGCCGGGGAGAGACGGATATTGATGAAGCCGGGGTGGGCGACGGTGACTTCACCCACTGCACCGGTTTGAGGCAGGTGGGCGACAATTTTAGCGGCAATCTGGGCCGGGGCCAGGCGGACCGGACGAGCCAAAGCCATGGCCACCGGGGTGGCGTAGTCGCCGTGAGTGGGGTCTTTGGGTTTTTCGATGGCAATTGAGGGCAGGTCAAACTGGGGCAAATCACCCTGGTTTTGGGCCTGCTGAATGGCCGTAGTAATGAGTTGAGCAAGTTGATGGCGTATCAAGATCGTTACCTCGTAACTGTGTTGACAGGTGTGAATAAGGTATTATACTGCGTAAAGCGTAAAGCGTAAAGCGTGATGCGTGAGGCGTAACACGGCCAAGCCACAACCACACCGACTTTAGATGTGTTACGTAGTGCGTGGTGCGTGAACGCTTTGCGCGGAACACGCACCACGCCGCAGAGTATAATTCTCGCGCATTACGCACATCTTGCGGGGTAACACTGTAAAGAGTGTCGCGTATTTTGAGATGAGTTATGTTGCGAGCCGATCACATTTTTTATGATCTGCGTGAAAATTTGGGCAGCGCCAAAGTGCTGCTGCCGCTGCTGCTGCTGGCCGGAGTTTTTACCTTTTTGGTCAATTTTCAATGCGTTTACGGCTTTGCTTTGCTCTTTTTGGTGCTGTTGGCGGCGCGGGCGGCGATTGGCCCGCGCTGTCCCCGCTGCGACGGCCCGCTGCAAGAAATTGAGGCTCAACAAGACCAGGCCGATGCTTTTACCTTGCATATCTTGTGGCGCTGTCCGCGCGATGGGTATGAGGAAAAAGAGCCTGTTAAGGGAAGCGGCGGCTTGTTTGGGGGAAATTAGCCCAAATTATTTGAGGGTGACTGCTGCAACTTGGCCAGGGCATGTTGAGCCGATAGAATGTTATAAGCCTCTTCCTGAGCATTGTTGGCAATCTGCTCAAGCCTTGATTGAGCGCGAGGGTCGCCAAGTTTGCCCAGGGCTTTGATGGCATACTGCCGCACTTGCGGTTTGGTTTCAGCGGCCAGCAAGGAGAGCAGGGGATCTACAGCGCGGGGGTCGCCAAGTTTGCCCAGGGCCGAGGCGGCCAGGCGGCGGACGTTGCCATCCTGATGGTGCAAAGCGGCGATGAGTTCGGGCACACATTCTTGATTCCCGCTTTGACCGAGCGCCACGACGCGCTGTACCGGTCTTTCTATAGCAGGCAATCCCTGGCTCAGTGTATCTGATTCTGGAAGCGGAACAGGCTCCCACGCCTGCGTAGCGGCGGCATAGGAGCCGCCACTGCCGGTAAGTTTGGAGCTACCGAGAGCCTCGCGTGGCAATTTGGGGTGGGCGGCCAGCACGCAGCGAATCTGCCCGTAAGAAATTTCTGCAGTCAGGATGGTTTTGAGAGGAGCCAGGGCCATTGCGCTGCCGATCGTTTCAACCGCCCGAAGCACTTCACCTTCAACCTCCGCCGGCACAATTTGAGCCAATTCAACTTTGCCCTCGCCAATAAGGCGGGCCAGGTGGGTGTAGATGGTGCTTTCGGCCAGGCCGCGCTCGGCGGCCATTTGGGCTGGGGTGAGGCCCTGCTGAAACAGGCGGTAAGTTTGGGTGACGGTGTCTATGGTTGGGGTCGCCTGGGCGGTGGTCAGGCCGGGCAGATGCAGCGGTAAGGCGGCGCGGGCGGTCAAGGCTTCTCGGCCCAGCGGGGTCAAATTTAGCACCGGCAATTCACCGCCGCCAAGATGCAGATAGCGAGCCTCGAGCATAGCGTCAATCAATTGCATCACCTGGCGCTGGCTGAGGGCATTCAACTTGCCAAAGAATTTGTGCCGGTTGTAGCCAAACTCTTGCATGGGCCTGGAACGGGAGCCATTGAGCAGTTGGGCCAGGCGGCTGCGGCCAATGGGCCGTTCGTGCAGGCTGCGCACCGTTTCCAGCACAATCAAAGGGAACCATTCCTGGGGTGTGACCGCTTTGGGCAGATTCTCGATGTGGCCGGCGGCGTGGTTATCGCAGCAGCGGGGCGAGCTGGGTGGGGTGACGTCGCCAAAATAGCGGAGCAGAAACTCGCGGCGGCAGGTGGTCAGGTTGATGTAATTGAGCATGTGGTTTAGCAGTTGGTGACGAATATTGGCTCGCTGCCGGATAGCGGCGGCCCGTTCGGCCAGGCTCTGGTCGCTTAAGCGCAAAATCCGCCAGCGGCCATACCCACTTTGATCGCCCAGGTGAAACAGCCCGCCGCCCAGTTCCAACTCACTCAAAGCTACCCGCACTTTGACCGGGTGCAGGCCGGTATGGTTAGCCAGTTCGGGTATGGCAGCGTAAACTTCGCCTTCAGAGGCAACATGGGCCAGCAATCTATAAAGCTGGTGCAGGTCTTCGTAGGACGGCGTATCGCTGTCAATCAGCCATTCCTGCAAGCCCTGGTCATCGGGGGCATAGAGCAGCACACATTCGGCGGGCAGGCCATCCCGACCGGCGCGGCCGGCCTCCTGGTAATAAGCTTCCAGAGTAGCCGGCATGTTGTAGTGGATGACAGCCCTCACGTCGGACTTATCTACGCCCATGCCAAAGGCGTTGGTGGCAACCACCACTTTGAGCCGGCCGGCCATGAAATCGGTCTGCACCCGGTCGCGCTGGTAGCGATCCAGCCCGGCATGGTAAGCCTGGGCCGGCATCCCCAGCCCGGTGCGGATAAAATCGGCCACCTCGTCGGCATAGCGGCGAGTTGCGGTGTAAACAATCACACTGCCATGCTCCTGATTTAACAGGGCCGGCAGGGTGTGCTGTTTGGCCCGGTCATCCGAGGTATATTTGACCCGGAAGGTGAGGTTAGGGCGATTGAAGCCGGTCACGATGGGGTCAACCTGGGGCAGTCCCAACAGCTTAATGATGTCGCGCTGGACGGTAGGGGTAGCGGTGGCGGTAGTGGCCAGCAGGGGCGGTTTACCCAGGGCCTGCCAGGTAGGGCCGATGTGCAAATAGTCGGGCCGGAAATCGTGCCCCCACTGGGAGACGCAGTGGGCTTCATCCACGGCCAGCAGGCTGACCTTCAGGCGGGCCAGGGCGCTGGTAAAATCCCGATGGCGCAGCCGCTCCGGCGCAATGTAAAGCAGCTTGACCTGCCCCTCCAAAACTGCTCGCATGCGGCGGTTGACCTCCGGTGTGGGCAGGGAGCTGTTGAGGTAGGTAGCGGGTAGGCCGGCCTCAACCAAACCCTCAACCTGGTCTTTCATCAGGGCGATAAGGGGCGAGATAACCAAAGTCAGATGAGCCAGCAGCAGGGCCGGGAGCTGGTAGGTTAGAGATTTGCCGGAGCCGGTGGGCATGACCAGCAAGGTATGGCGGCCTTCAAGGATACGTTGGATAGTTTCTGCCTGGCCGGGGCGGAACTGGTCGAAACCGAAATAATGTTGCAGGGCTTGTTGAGGTGTGAGCATAGATGATTTGGCAGAAATAAAAATCTCCGTCCGGAGCAAGCAGAAGACGGAGATTTAAGACTGGTCTAAAAATAATAGATGCTACAATTATAAATAGAACGACTGAAAAGGGCGTACCCAATCCCCGTTAATTACCAACTTCGGCGTCCGCGATCCCGGTCGCCGCCGCCGCTGCGACCACCGCCGCCGCTGCGACCACCGCCGCCGCCTCTAAAACCACCGCCGCCGCCACCACCAGATCTAAAGCCACCACCGCCGCCGCCGCCGCCGCGATTTTCGGTGCGCGGTTTGGCTTCATTGACGGTTAGGGTACGACGTTTGAACTCTTTGCCATTTAAGGCGTTAATGGCGGCTTCCGCTTCAGCTTTGGAAGCCAGTTCCACAAAGCCAAACCCTCTGGATTCACCGCTAAACTTATCCTTAATCACTGCTACGGATTCAACCTGACCGTATTGCTCAAACAACTGTCGCAGGTCTGTTTCGGTGACATCACGCGACAAATTTCCGACATAAATGTTCATACTATACTCCTGTTTGGGTTCACTTTTGGTAAAAAATTTATCGAGCAATACCGAGTTGACCGGATCCCACCTTCTGCCATGCTCCGAACGGGACAAGTTATGTCACCTGCGAATACTCGTTAAATTGTATACCATATAGGGTAGCATATTAACCACGCCTGGTCAAATTTGGGCGTAAGGGCGGGCCAGTTTCTAATTTTTGTGCTTGTAGAATAACCCGCGCATACGATGGCGAATCAAACAAAACCATCTCTGCTTTAATGATTTCCTCGCTAAATCATTAGCACTCGCTCTCTCTGAGTGCTAAAAACGCCTCTCAAGATTTGCCAAAGCTCCCCAAGTTGAGTATCATTGCCTTCATCCTGGCACTCTCACCTGTTAAGTGCTAAATTTTAGACCAATTTCTATTGAGGAGGCATTATGAATCTCAAACCTATGGGCGACAGGCTCATTGTCGAACCGATTGAGCAAGAAGAAGTCACCGCCAGCGGTATCGTGCTGCCGGAAACGGCCAAAGAAAAGCCGATGCAGGGCAGAGTTTTGGCGGTTGGCCCCGGCGCGCGCAAGGATGACGGCTCTCGCGCGGCTATGGATGTGAACCAGGGCGATACGGTACTCTACGCCAAATACGCCGGCACCGAAGTCAAACTCGATGGAAAAAAGTACCTGATTCTCAAAGAATCTGACGTACTGGCTATTGTGCAGTAACTATTAACCAATTACCAATTACCATTCTAAGGAGTGTTTTAACTTATGGCAAAGCAACTCAGCTTTAACGAAGATGCGCGTCGGAAACTGAAGGTGGGGGTAGATACCCTGGCCGACGCAGTCAAACCACCCTCGGCCCCAAAGGGCGCAACGTCGCCCTGGGCAAAAAATGGGGCGCGCCGACCGTCACCCACGACGGTGTGACCGTAGCCAAAGAAATTGAACTGACCGACCCGTATGAAAATATGGGCGCGCAACTGCTCAAAGAAGCGGCCACCAAAACCAACGATGTGGCCGGCGACGGCACCACCACCGCCACTGTGCTGGCTCAAGCTATCGTCAACGAAGGGTTGAAGAACGTGGCCGCCGGGGCTAACCCCATGCTGCTCAAACGCGGCATCGAAATTGCCGCCGAGTCCGTGGCCAAAGCCATCCGCGAGAGCGCCATTGAGGTCAAAGGCAAGGATGACATCGCCCATGTGGCCAGTATCTCCGCCGCCGATGACGAAATTGGCGACCTCATCGCCGAAGTGATGGACAAGGTGGGCAAAGATGGCGTCATCACCGTGGAAGAAAGTAAGGGCTTGGCCTTTGAGACCGAATATGTGGACGGCATGCAGTTTGATCGCGGTTACATCAGCCCCTATTTCATCAACGATGCCGAATCTATGCAAGCCGTGCTCAACGAGCCGTTTATCTTGATTTATGACAAGAAAATTTCTTCGGCCCAGGATATTGTGCCGGTGCTGGAAAAATTAATCCAGGTAGGCAAGCGTGAACTGGTCATCATTTCCGAAGATGTGGATGGCGAAGCCCTGGCGACGCTGGTGCTCAACAAACTGCGCGGCGTCTTTAACGTGCTGGCCGTTAAGGCCCCCGGCTTTGGCGACCGCCGCAAGGCCATGCTGCAAGATATTGCAGTGTTGACCGGTGGGGCCGTTATCACCGAAGAGATGGGCCGCAAGCTGGAAAGCACCACCCTGCAAGATTTGGGTCGGGCCGACAAAGTCAGCTCCACCAAAGACGATACCACCGTCGTCGGCGGCAAAGGCTCCGAAGAGGCCATCAAAGGCCGTATCCAGCAGATCAAAGCTGAAATTGAAGCCAGCACCAGCGACTACGACCGCGAGAAGCTGCAAGAGCGGCTGGCTAAACTGGCCGGCGGTGTGGCCGTCATCGGCGTGGGCGCGGCCACCGAAGTAGAATTGAAGGAGAAGAAGCACCGCGTGGAAGACGCCCTGAGCGCCACCCGCGCGGCGGTAGAAGAAGGCGTGGTACCCGGCGGCGGCGTGGCCCTCATCAAGGCCATTGACGCCATCAAAGAGCTGCGCCACGATAACGGCGATGTTAACACCGGCATCACTATTGTGCGTCGGGCGCTAGAAGAACCGATGCGCCAGTTGGCCCGCAATGCCGGCAAAGAAGGGGCCATCATCATCGAGGAAGTGCGCCGCCGCGGCGGTCACATTGGTTACAACGTCCTCTCTGAGCAGTATGAAGACATGCTGCAATCCGGCATCATTGACCCGGCCAAAGTGACCCGCAGCGCCGTGCAGAACGCGGCCTCTATCGCGGCGATGATTTTGACCACCGAAGCCCTCATTACCGACGTACCCGAACCCAAGAGCGCGGCTCCGGCCGGCCCGGGCGGTATGGGCGGCATGGATATGTAAGCCGAGCTTAACCCTCAGTTTTCTTACCCTCTGCTCCCTTAATAAGGAGCAGGGGGTATTTTTTTGTAGATAACCCCGACTTCCTATTCACTTTTGGCTAAATTTTTGGTAACATAACCTTGTGCTATATTTCACTTAAACTTATCACCGAGGTTATGATGCCACCCACATCACTCTGCTGCCCTCATTTACTCGTCTTACGTTTGCTCAGCGTCAGCCTGGGCCTTATTTTGGCGATAGGATTGATGGTTAGTTTGGCTCAGGTAAGCGCCGTCGGGGCAAAGCCTTTGTTGAGTACAGGACCAACCGTCATTACCGGCACGGCTCCCTTTGTGGAACAGGATCTTGGGGTACGCTTACGCTCTTTCGCCACCGGCTCTACCGGGCAAGAAATCTTCTTGGGTATTCCCGATTTGGGGGTAGGGGCGAATCGGGTTCAGGCGGGGTTAGCTTGGAGCCTGGGGATTACCTGCAACCAGGTCACGTTTAAGTTAGACCGGGCTAACAACCGTCTGGAAACCGTTGTTTTTAACGGCAGCCTCACTACCACATTGGTCTATACCAATCTCTCCAACCAACTGATTGCCAAAGGTAAAACTCGCACCCTGGATGAATTGAATGTACTGCAGCTTGCGGTAACGCTGCGGGATAGTGGTTCTACGGTAAATTTTCAAAATGTATTTCTGGATGGGAATTTTTTGGGCAATTTTCCGGGCATCCTTAATGTGGGGCAGATTTGGGCCATCCGCAACTACGATTTTGGAGCCACTGCCGGTTTCGCCCTGAGTGGCCAGCTTTGCTTGAGCGGGTCGCTTTCCAGTGGCGAGAACAGCAAGGTTGAAATTACGGTTGGCTATTTAAACCCCACTGTTGATTTGGCCCTCATCAAAAGTGGGCCAGACACTATTTTGCCCGGCCAAACTATCACCTACACCCTGACCAGCCAAAACAGCGGTCAAGATATTGCCAAAAGCGTTACCTTAAATGACCCCACCCCGCCGGGGTTGAGCTTTGTGACGGCCAGCACACCCTGTGAGGGTGGTTTTCCCTGTAACTTAGGACAACTGGCCGGCGGTGACTCCACCACGCTCACGCTCACCTATACCATTCCTGCCACTTATGCCGGCCCAAACCCCATTATCAATACCGCCTCGGTAACCTCAACCGTTGCAGAAACCAATACCCTCAACAATACTGCCGCCGCTACCGCCACCATTCCTCCGCCCAATTTAAGCCTGAGCAAAACTGCCAATACCTTGGCGCCCTTCGCCGGCCAGCGCATTACCTACACTCTTGCCGTCCGCAACAGCGGCTCGGTGACTGCCACCAGCGCCCTGATTTCTGATACCTTAGATAGCAACTTAACCCTGGCCGGGCCGGTTACGCTGCAAGGAAGCGGGGGGACAGTGGGTGTTCCGCCGTTGCTGGCAGCCGGACTAACGATTGACCCTGGCGCAACCATTACCGTGACCTTTCCGGTGACTGTTAATCTTAACAGCGCCGGTACAACTATCAATAATACGGCGGCTGTCACCAGCACCGAAGTGTCCACTCCGGCCACAAATTCTGTTACAATTGTGGTGGGCAGCCCCGCCCCGGCGGAGACTCTGACCTATCTACCCTTTATCTTTAAGAGGCAATAAAAGAACTCAAGTTCGCTCCGCGGTTGAGCGTCCACGCCAACGTCACGCTGGCGTGGACGCCGGCCAAACTCTACTGCAACTGCGCTGCGTCGGCACTTTGATAAGCCAACTCGGTCTGCACCAGCTTCACCAACAGATCATCCAAATTCGCCACCGAGTAGTCGTCCACGTGATGGGTGGTCACGTCGCCGGGCGCGCCGCTATTGGTGGGGCCGGCATAGGTCAAAAAGATGAAGCGTCCCTGGGTGTATTGGGCCAATTGGCGGAAGATGTACTCGCCCTGGTCATCCAGGCCGCTGCTGGCGATAGGGAAGATTTTGATGCCTCGCTCGGCAGCCTTTTCCATTTCCACGGCGTAATCATAATCCTGGGGATAATCCAGGTGGGGCGGAGCGTCGGCAATCAAAAAGATGAGCTGGATGGTTTGGCCGCCGCGCCACTCGACGCCGTGCAGGGCCACATGCAGCGCCTCATTGAGCGATTCCGGCGTGTCGCCGCCGCCATCGGCCCGAACGGTGTTCAAATCTGCCGAAAACGCTTGCACAT
>CAZDMM010000030.1:0-3882 GCA_964505845.1 uncultured Caldilineaceae bacterium | reverse complement strand
GTGACCATGCCGTAGCGCACATTAGGCCGGCCGGGCAGGCCATCAATCCGGGCCGATACGTCAAAAATGGTGTTCTGAATTTTGGCAATCTCATCGGCCATGCTGCCGGTGGCGTCAACCAGAAACAGTACATCAAGATTGATAGAGTCCCGGTGAGAATTCGTGTCGAGCGTCACCGTCCAGCGCTGGCTGAGAGCATTGTCAGTTTGAGCGTTGATGCGGGTTAAGGTCAGTTCTTCCTGTAGATTGTCCTTTTCCACCTGCACCTGAAAGTGCTTGACCTGCTCCAGCGGCTGCTGCAAAGCCAGGGGGTGGAACAATACCTGGCCGTTGGCATAGGTTTGGGCGCGGTACATTTCCTGCTGGCCGGCCAGGAAGCGCACCGTCGCTCCCAGCACCGGGCGACCCTGCCCATCCTTCACCTCGATGAGGTAGCGTTCGCTCACCTCCCGGTTATGCACCGGCAAGCCCTGGTACTGGCGGCGATAGAGCAAATAGTCATCCCATTGGGCGTTGTCATCCACCTCACCGGCCCGCAAAGGTTGGGCCGGTTGGGGGCTGGTGGCGTAGCCGCTGCCGCTTTCTCCGGCCGCCGCCGAGTCCCTGGCAGCTTCGGCCAGGACAACGGTGGGGGCCGGGGCCAGAGCGATCTCACCGCTGGTGGCCGTTGCCTCAGCCTTTTCCGCCGCCGGTTTGACCAGCACCGTTTCGGCCCCCGTATCCCCCGGCGCGCTGCTGATTTCCACTTCAGGGCCAGGCCGGTCGTCTTTAGCCGGCTGCGCGGCCCCAAAATTGCAGCCGGCCAGTATCAACGCCACCATCAGCACCCTGCTCACCCTTTGCACCGCCTGTAGAGTTGACATCTTCGCTCTCCTTTAGATAATATAATAAGATTGATTGTTGTAGAGTAGACGATAGTGGGTAAGGTTTAGTTCCCAGAGTTGACCGGGGACTGGGGACGACCGACCGGCGGTCTCCGGTCTCCCGTCTCCGGTCATATTTTTATAAGTTTAGTCTGTATCATAGGTTAAATGTCTGATGCCCAACGAAGATGCCAAACTAATTTTGATTGTTGACGACGAAATCCGCATGCGGCGCTTTATGAAAATGAATCTGGACCTGGAAGGCTACCGGGTCATCGAGGCCAGCAACGGCCTGGAGGCGCTGGATCGCATCCGCGAGGATTTGCCCGATTTGGTGCTGCTGGATGTGATGATGCCGGAACTGGACGGCTTTGAGACTCTGCGCATTATCCGGGAGACCTCCACCGTGCCGGTGATTATCCTGACGGTGAAAGACGAGGAGTCGGATAAGGTGAAGGGGCTGGAGTTGGGCGCGGACGATTACGTGACCAAGCCCTTTAGCTCCCGCGAGTTAGCCAGCCGTATCAAAGCGGTGCTGCGCCGCACCGAAATGGACGCGCCCGCCGAAAAGTCGCTGGTAGTGGTGGATGATTACCTCAAAATAGACTTTAACCGCCGCCAGGTGTTTGCCGGGGGTGAGGAGGTCAAACTGCGCCCCACCGAATACCGGCTGCTGTACCACCTGGTCAAAAACGCCGGACAGGTGCTTACCCACGAAGTCATCCTCTCCAAAGTGTGGGGCTATGAGTACCGGGACGAAAGCCAATACGTCCGCCTCTACATCACCTATCTGCGCCAAAAAATTGAACCGGACCCCAGTAACCCCAAATACATCCTCACCGAGCGAGGCATCGGCTATCGCTTTGTGGATTTCAAGCAGAAATGAGAGTCTGCTTCATCATCAACCCGGCGGCCGGATCGGGCGGCTTTCAAAAGCTGGTGGTTGAGGCGGCCGACTACGTGGCCGGGTTGGGCTGCCAGGTGGAACGGGTGGAAACTCAGGCCAAGGGCGACGCCACCCGTCTGGCCTGGCAAGCTGCCGCCGAGCGATTTGATGTAGCGGTGGCGGTGGGCGGCGACGGCACAATTAATGAAGTCTGCAACGGCCTGGCTGGCAGCGAAACCGCCCTGGCCGTGCTGCCGGCCGGCACGGCCAACGTGTACGCCGCCGAGGTGGGCATTCCCATCTGGTGGCCGCTCAATCCGGGGGCGGTCAACAACGCCGCCGAGATTATTGTGACCGGCCAGAGTCGCCGGGTGGATTTGGGCCGGGTGCGCCTGGCCGACGGCACGAGGCGATATTTTCTGATGTGGTGCGGCATTGGCCTGGATGCGGCCATTAGCCAGGCGCTCAAGCCGGGGGAGACGCGCCGCCTGGGCATGGCCGCCTGGGTGGTCTCCGGGTTTATGGTGGCGGTGGATTTTATGGGCACCAAAGCCAACATCCTCACCGACGAAGGGCTATTGCGCAAGCGGGTGTTGTGGGCGGTGGTCAGCAACGGCCAACTGTATGGGCGCATCTGGCGTATGTCTCCTCAGGCCAAAATGGATGACGGCATTTTGGATGTGGCCGTGATGACCGGGCACGGCTGGCCTTCCACCGTGCGCCACCTGGCCGGGTTGACCCTGGGCCGGCACGTCAAAGACCCCGATTTTTTTGTGCGCCACACCACCCACCTCTCCCTCCTGGCTCAAGAAGCTTTGCCCGTCCACGTAGACGCCGAGCCGGTCGGCGTGACCCCGGTGGAAGTGGAGGTGGCCCCCCTGGCCCTGAAGGTGATCGTGCCCAAAACTGCGCCGGAGAGCCTGTTTCGGCGGGCGGCGGAGTAAGTTGATATAGCTATCAAAATTGTAACGTAGGTAATCGTGGAGAATATGCCATGACAGGGTTAGAATTACTACAATCCGTTCAATATGTGACGGTCAAAGGCAAACGGTTGGCTGTTATCAATTCAAACGATTGGGAAGCTTTAATCGAGTGGCTGGAGACGTTGGAGGATATCCAAATTGCCAAACAAGCCCTGGCCGAATTAAAAGCAGCCGGGGGTGACCGAAAACGAGCCGGTTGGTTACGCTGGGATGAAGTCAAAGAGGAATTGGGGTGAGTCGCTACACGGTTTACGTTATTCCAAGCGCCTGGCTCAGGATTAAAGAACTGCCGGGCCACATGCGCCAGCGAGTCAAACGAGCCATTGACTCATTGGCCGATAATCCTCGTCCGGTCAAGAGTAAAGCGTTGGATGTGCCTGAGCTTGAGTCTGAAATACGCCGGCTTCGTTTGGAGCAATGGCGGATTGTGTACGCTATCACCGAAGCAGATAGCATTGTTGACATATTGACCGTGCGCAAACGCCCGCCTTATGATTACGGAGATTTAGAGGAGTTGCTGCGAGAGGTTTCAGGGTAAAGCTTCCGATTCTTGTCCCACTGGCCCTAAAGGTGATTGTACCCAAAAGCGCGCCGGAGAGCCTGTTTCGGCGGGCGGGGGGGTAAATTGTTACCCAACCTAACAATAGAATATTTGGTTTGATTGCACATCCAATATCATATATAATAGCAAAGTGAAGCTACCACAAGTTGTTTTGGACACGAATGTTATTATCGCCGCACAGCGTTCCAGGCGAGGCGCTTCGGTCAGGTTGATGACTCTTGTTGGTACGGGCCGGTTTGAAATTCACCTTTCCGTCCCATTGGTGCTGGAATATGAAGAAGTGTTACACCGGCAAAGAGTATCCTTGGGTCTGACGCCCGAAGATGTCACCAATTTGGTAGACGCTCTGTGTGCTTTGGCTCATCATCACCAAATCTATTTTCTATGGCGACCGTATCTGCGAGATACCAAAGATGAATTAATACTGGATTTAGCGGTTGCGGCTCAGTGTGATTGTATCATCACCTATAATCAGAAAGATTTTGTGGGGACAGACAAATTTGGAATTCGAGTGCTTGATCCCAAAACATTTTTGGAAGAAATTGGGGAGTTAACATGAGCGTATTGAGTTTGAGATTGCCCAAGTCG
>CAZDMM010000029.1:2906-21001 GCA_964505845.1 uncultured Caldilineaceae bacterium | reverse complement strand
GATGGCCCCCAAATTCTCACCGGGGTGGTGGCGGAAGATTTGCAGACCATGCACTCCATCTTGAACAGCACCGATTGGGAAAAATTGCAGGGCAAGCTCTTTGATTACGTAACCAATTTTAGGTACAAGATCGTTAGGGCGACCAGCCGGTTTCAACTGCTCTAAATCCCCGGCCAGACTTGTCAACAAGCGTGTTCTGTTGAAGGCACGCTTGTTTTATTTTCATGGGCTTGCGTCTACTTCATTTTATGACATAATAAATGAGACCATCTCCAATTACCAATCTCTATTTTTAGAGGAGTCTCCTATGCGTCGGCCCGGTTTGTGGGTAACAAATGGACACCCCGGCAACCCCGCCCAAATGTTGAGTTGGCGTCCCGGCGCCTTGACCTGCTTTTATGACTACCTGGGAGTCAACGGCGTCTTTCCCTATAAAGCCGCCAACCCCGATGTCCCTATCATCGTCCGGTTTCAACATCCGCTCAACTGGCAGCAAGACCCGCTTGGCTTTGCCCGGAGCCTGGGCGAGCAGGTTGCCAGCAAATGGCGCGACATGAAAATCCTCGATCCTTACGTCTACTTTGCCAACGAGCTGAACCTGCACTACGAAAACGGCGACCGCAACCCCGCCAACCAACCCTTTTACGCCAGCCCCGAATTTTACAAAAAATACGCCAGCTGGGTGCGCATGACCGCCGATGTCATCAAAAACATCGTGCCGGAGATGAAACTGGTCACCCCGCCCCTGGCCTTTGGCCACAGCGAAGACGGCTCGCCCGACGATAACGGCCAACCTACCGAAGGCTGGGCCGGCTACGATTTTTTGGCCGATACGGTGCGGGATTATTTTGACAACACCCTCTGCTTTCACTCTTACTGGGGCGACGCCAGTGGCTCCAAACGGGAGTGGTTGTACGACCCCGTACTCTCTTCCTGGTACGCTTTTCGCTGGCGGCGGCTGCTAAAACTGTTTGAAACGCGCTATGGCCTGCCGGCTCGCCTGATCATTGACGAAGCCGGCAACTTTGGCGCATCTGACCCCGATTTTACCGACCAGATTATCTACCACGCCCGGCAGTGCCTGAGCGATGCCCGCGTGATCGCCATCACTTACTTCTTGTGGCTGGACCCCACCAACAGCCCCGGCAACATTGCCAACTCCTGGGTGCAGCGCGTCCGCAACCTGCCCGACCACCTGGCTCGCCTGGCTGCGCTGCCCGATATTCCCGCCACCCTGCCAGCGGCCCCACCCCTGGCGGCGCTCGAAGCGGCCCCGCTGCAGAGCAGCGCCACCGCCCCCACCATGCGAGTTTTGCTGAATGACGGCACGGTGCGGTTGATGGATTTGGAGGATTACCTGCGGGCCGTGGTGCCGGCCGAGGTGCCGGCCCTGTGGCCCTTTGAAGCCGTCAAGGCCCAGGCGGTGGCGGCCCGTAGCTATGCCCAGTACGCCATCGAGCATCCCCGCCACCCCAACGCCGATATCTGCACCAGCCCGGCTCACTGCCAAAATTTTGACCCGGCCAAAGTCCACCCCAAAGCCGATGAAGCAATTCAGCAAACCAGAGGCATCATTGCGCGTTCCAACGGCGTCACCATCAATGGGATTTTTTCGGCCAACTGCGGCGGCCAGACCCGCAACAACGAGGATGTCTTCAAAGGCGCACCGGTAGCCTATTTGCGCAGCGTGCCCTGCCCCGACAAAGGCCCCAAGAACGGCCACGGGGTCGGCCTGTGCCAGTACGGAGCGCGCCTGATGGCCAGTCAGGGCCAAACCTACGACGCTATTATCAAATATTATTACACCGGGGTAACGCTGGGGCCGATCACGCCGGAGCGTATCGGCGCTGTGGTGGGGCTAATTGTGGACTCGGCCGGCAAGCCGGCTGCCAATATCAAAGTGCTGTTGACCGGCCAGGGGCAGGCGGTCTCAGCTACCACCCAGGCCGATGGAACCTATCGTTTTGCCAACGTGCCCGCCGGAACCTATACCCTGGAACTACCTGATCTTGGGCTGCGCCAGGCTAATGTGACCCTTGCCCCCGGCCAGGAGGTGCGGGTCAACATGACCTTGCCGGCCCCGCCGCCGCCTCAACCGGCCAATGTAGTGGAGATAGCCCGGGGTTCCGGCTTGCCGCTGCTGGTGGGCGATTGGGGCGCGCCCAACACGCCGATTCGGGTCAAGCCGCCGCTTGGCCCGGCCCTGACGGTGATATCCGGCACCAAGCGAGAGTACGGTCCCGGTGGTTTTGAAATGTATGCTTTGCAGACCGGCGTCTATGTGCTGGAAATTGAGAACAACCGCTTTGAAGTGCCCATGAACGGCCAGTTTACCCGGCTGACTTTCCGCCGCACCGCTCCGGCCCCACCGGCCGGGGTGATTGCCGGCACGCTGGTAGACCATCAGAACCGGCCGGTCGCCGGCCGCCAAATCCGGCTGACCGGCCCCAACCTGGCCTTGAGCGTGACCACCGGCGACAGCGGCGCGTTCCGTTTTGAGCGAGTCGCGGCCGGCAGCTACACCGTAAGCGTCGCCGATAGCCAGGTAAGCCAGAACTTTAGCCACAGCGGCCAGGGCCAGGTAACGCTGACCTTGCAACTGCCCCCGCCTCCCGTCCAATGGCTGGTCAATGTGCAGCCGGGCCAGGCCCTGCCGCTGCTGGTGGGCGACATCGGCCTGCCCAACACGGCCATTACCGTGATTAGCCCTACCGGCCGTCCCACCCAGGTGACCAGCGGCAGCAAGCCGGAGTGGGGACTGGGCGGCTTTGAGTTTTATGCCAGCGAATTGGGCAACTACACCCTGCAATTCCTGGGCCAGAGCTTTGTTATCCCGGTGCAGGGGCAGTTGACCAGAGCCATCTTCCAAAAACAGGGCAGCTCACCCGACCAACAGGCGCGCCTGGTTTCCGGGCTGATACCCCGCTCTCGCGCCGAGGCGCTGCGGTCGGCGCTGGAGGCCGGCGTAGATACACGCGGGCTGTTTACGGTACAGGTGCTGTAAAAAATTTGGAGGGTGGCGAGGGGCCACAACCCCTGACAGCCTGTCTGAAAAGTTTCTCGGAGGCTCGATTCTGAGCAAAACCGGCTATTAACTTCAGAAATTGTCTGTCCCTCGAAACCGGCCTCCAGGAAGCTAAACCACCGGCTTAGCTACGCCGCAGTGGACTCATCCCCATTGACTCTATATCCATAATCCCGTTCGGCCTGCTCTGGGGTAATAAGCTCATTCAAGATATCCTGGCGGATGCGCTCAGGGTCGCGTTTGCGCGGGTCGCCCCAGCTGCCGCCGCCGGTGGTGCGGATGCTGACACGGTCGCCCCGGTGGAACGGCCCAAAATCGGTGGTGCGCTCCGGGGTGACGAGTTCGCGCTCCGTGCCTTCCCAAAAAATAAAGGTGCTGGCCCCGGCGTTGCCGCCGCCAAAGAGTCCCCAGGGGGTATATTTGGTGTTCTCGTTGCTGGTCTGGATGCGGATGTTGTCTTCCAGCACCTCGTAATCCCGGATGACCCCAAAACCGCCGCGATATTGCCCAATGCCGGCCCCGGTGGGGTTGATGGCGTAGCGCCGGATGAGGAAGGGATAGCGCGTCTCCACCACCTCGATGGGGGTGTTGGGAGCGTCGCCGTTGCCCAGGAACATAATGCCGGTCGCGCCGTCATCGTGGGGAAACGCGCCGCCGCCGCCATCCACCGGCTCACCGTAGACAAAGGGCTTGCCGTAGCGCGGATCGGTGCGCGAGAAGGTGAAGGCGCACATTTGATAGGTACAGGCCGGGCAGCGTTCCGGGATGGCTTGAGAAAGGGCGCGGATAACCAGGTGAATAATCATCTCGGCCACGTAGCCGTAGGAATCGCACGGGGCGGGGTAGCGGGCGCTGACCACCGTATCATGCGGGGCGACGACCTTGAGCGGGCGCAGGTGGCCGTGATTCATGGGGTCGGCCGGCATGGTCAGCGATTTGAGCATGGTGACGCACAGAGCTTCCGTCCCCACCAAGGGGTGATTGATGGGGCCTTTGGCCACCTCGCCGGTTCCGGTCCAATCCATGGTCATTTCCTCGCCCTGCACCGTCACCGTCACCTTGATTTTGTGCAGTTTGTCCAGCTCAACGCCGTCGTGATCCATGTAGGTTTCGGCGCTGTAGACGCCGTCGGGGATGGCGGCGATTTCCCGGCGCATGCGTTTTTCGGCCTGGTCAAAGGCCATATCCATGGCCGTTTCCAAAACATCCGGGCCGTAACGGTCGCACAAAGCTTGATAACGCCGCCCGCCGGTGCGGCAAGCCGCAATTTTGGCGTGCAGGTCGCCTTCCACCAAATCGGGGTAGCGCACGTTGCGCAGGATAAAATTGTACAGTTCGGTGTTGAGCACGCCGGCGCTGTACAACTTTTGGTGCGAAAAGAGCATGCCCTCCTGGTGGATGGTGGTGGAGTGGGGACACCAGCCGCTGGGGGTCATGCCGCCGATGTCGGCCCAGTGGGCCATAATCGAGGAGAAGGCGACCAGCCGGCCCTGATAAAAGATGGGCATGTAGACCACCGTATCGCTGATGTGGGTTCCGGTGTCATACGGCTCGTTGGCCAGGATGATGTCGCCTTCGCGCAGGTTTTCCCGGCCAATTTTGTGCAGCCCGGCCTGGATGGTCGGCGGCAGGCAGGCCAAAAAGCCAGGCAGCCCCGACCCTTCGGCAATCAACTCGCCGCGCTGGTTGGTCATCGCCACCCCAAAATCCTGCACCTCGTAAATGAGGGGATTGTGGGCCGTTTTGATGAGGGTGATTTGCATCTCTTCCGCCGCCGCTCGCAGGGCGTTGCGGATCACTTGAATGGTGATGGGGTCTACGTTGGGCATAGGTTAACCTTTCGGGCATTCAGCCGAAGTCAGGAGACTTCGGACTCCCTTATCTGAAGTCTCCTGACTTCGGCTTCTAAAAATCATCAGGAACATCTTCTATACCTGTCAGCGGATATGTTTGCTCAATCTGAACAATTGTTTCGCGCTGCCCAGCCAGCCATTCTCGATAACTACTGAAGGCATAATCCTCCGGGCGAAGCACAATCCTATGTTTCACCGGATTCCAATGTACATAAGTCCATCAGGTGAGGTAATCTCGCTCAGATCGCACACAAGTATCCCAATAGTTCCACCAAACCTGTCGCCCAGGCTGATTATCCTCGTCATTCCACTGCCGTGCCGTAAATTTATGATAACTGGCGACAAACTTGGGTAAAGTTTCTGCACTCATTTTAGGCGCACGGACAATGACATGATAGTGATTATTTAACACAACCCAGGCCATAATTGTCCATTGATTAATCTCCGCAGCTCTATGGAAGGCATTCCACCACTGTTTCTTTTGTTTGTCGTCATACAAATGGGGTAGTTTTTGGTAGGTTGCGCCCGTAATCATGTAGACCGCATTCGCCTTAAAGAGGTGAGGCGGAGTATTGGCTGCAGTCTTGAAAATATCGTCAGTCATCTTGATTTCATCAGCCTAATCCGAAGTCAGGAGCCTTTGGACTCCAGCAAGAACGGAGTCCTAATTAATCCCCAATTACCAATCACTATTAAACAGTCAAAATCAAATTACCGTACTCATCCACCGCAAGCTGCTGGCCGGGCGGAACCAGGGTGGTAGAGGTCCACTCTTCCACAATGGCCGGGCCGGGGATGGTTATGCCGGGGCTGAGTCGCTCCCGGTCGTAAATCGGGCAGTCGCGCGGTGCGTCGCTACCGGCAAAAATGACCGGGCGGCGGCTCTTTTCGGCCTCGGCCAGGGAGTAACCTCGCCCCGTTAGCTCTGGTACGGTGGGCTTGTGGGTAATGCCCTGGGCCGTCAGCCGCAGGTGGACAATCTCAGCCTCGTGGTCGGGCAGGGCGTGGGCATAGGCTTGCTCGTGGTAGGCGTCAAAGCGGGTTTTCAAGGCCGACAGGTCAGGAGTGCGCAAATCTTCCGGCAGCACCGGCACTTTGAGGGTGTGCTCCTGCCCCAAATAGCGGCAGTCGGCGTAACGCTCGATCACGATGGCCTCCGGGTCAAGCTGGTTGTCAATTAGGCGCTGGCGGGCTTCGGCTTCAAGGCCGGCCAGGCACTCGCCCAGGTGAGCCGGGGTCACCTGCGTTATCGGGTAGACAAACGAGCTGGTCACATCGTCCCGGTAATCGGCGTTGAGCAGGCCCCAGGCCGAGAAGGTAGCCGGGTTGATGGGGATAACGGCCTGCGTCATTTCCAATTCTTGCAGCAGCGCCCCGGCAAACAGGCCGCCGCCGCCGCCAAAGCAAACCAGGGCGGCCTGGCGCGGGTCGTAGCCACGCTCAATCGTCACCTGGCGAATGGCTAAAACCATGTTCATATTGGTCAAGTGGATGATGCCGCTGACCGCCTGAGCCAGTGAAATCCCCAAAGGCTCGGCGATTTTGCTCTGGATAGCTCGCTCTGCCGCCGCCCGGTCAAGCTGCATGCGTTTGCCCAAATAATAATCAGGGTCAAGGTAGCCCAACAACACCTGGGCGTCGGTCACGGTCGGTTCTTGGCCGCCCAGGCCAAAACAGGCCGGGCCGGGGTCGGCCTGGGCGCTGTGCGGGCCGATACGCAGCCCCCCCTCGGCGTCAAGCCAGGCGATGCTGCCGCCGCCCGCGCCGATCGAAATGATGTCCAGGGTGGGCTGCAACACCGGGCGGCGGTTGAGGGCGGTGCTGGTTTTTTCCAGCGAGCGGCCGTTGACGATGAGGGAGACATCAAAGGTGGTGCCGCCCACATCGGCGGAAACCAGGTTGGGCAGATTCAGCCTGGCTCCCAGCGCCGCCGCGCCGATGACTCCACCCGCCGGGCCGGATTGCACGGTGCGGATCGGCACATTTTGGGCCACCTGGCTGGAGGTCATGCCGCCGGAGGATTGCATCACGGTAAAGCTGCCGCCGTAATTTCGCTCTGCCAGGCCCCGCTCCAGGGCCGATAGATAAGTGACCATTTTGGGCTTGGTATAGGCGTTGAGCACGGTGGTCGAGGTGCGCTCATACTCGCGCCACTCCCGCACCACGTCGGAAGAGATGCTCACCTGGGCTTCGGGGAAAAGTTCGGCCACGATGGCCGCCATGCGCTGCTCGTGGGCCGGGTTGGCATAGGCATGCAGAAAACAAATGGCGATGCCGGTCACTTCCTGGGCTTTCAATTTCAGCACAACCTGGCGGGCCTTTGCCTCATCGAGGGGGGTCAAAACCTCACCCCGCCAATTGAGCCGTTCCGGTACCTCGTGGCGCAAATAGCGCGGCACCAGGGGAGTCGGCAATTTGTAAAACAGGTTGTAAATTTCGGGCCGGCTGCCGCGGCCCAATTCCAGCACATCGCGGAAGCCCTGGGTGGTAATCAGGCCCACCCGCGCCCCTTTTTCTTGCAGGATGGTGTTGATAACCAGGGTTGAACCATGCACAATCATGCCCAGGTCGCGCAGGTTGACGCCCAGGCGTTCGACGCCTTCAAAAAAACGCTGTTCCAGCTTGCCAGCCGAAGTCACCTTTTCGATGGTGACGGTACCGGCCTGGTCATCAAACAAAACAAAATCCACAAAAGTGCCGCCGACATCAATGGCTAAACGATTACGAATCATGTGTGACCTTGCCTAAGTGGTAATTGGAGATTGGAGATTGGTAATTGGTGATTGGTAATTACCAATTACTATTTTCCCCCGAGGAAGTTAGATGAAGTATATGAGGAGTGAAGTGAATGTCAAGTCCTTTCAGGCAGGGAGTATTTTGAACTTGTGCTTGTGTATCTCACCAATCTACGGTAAAATAAAGACCCCCAAATTGTTCGCGGAGCAGAGCTTAATGGCAACCATTATCCAAACTCAGCAGGCGGCGACTCTGGAAGGCCCTCAATTTGAGTTGGATGTAGCCGGTTGGCTGCGCCAAAACGTTTTGAGCAGTATTTGGAAGACGCTCTTTGCCCTGGTTTTGGCGCTTGCCAATATTCTGATTGTCCGCGCCGCCTACAACGCCGGCCCGGTGGGGTTGTCGCCCCACTTTATGGCAAACGGCCAACCGACCGGGTTGGGCGCATTGATCCTGGCCGTTACCCATGCCCCTTTCTTAACCGTGTTGATGGTGAGCTTGTGGCTGTTAGGGTTGGTGGCCGTAGTTTACAGCGCCGCCACCCGCCGCTGGCCCGGCCCCACCCGCTGGTTCCGCGAAAAACTTTATACCGGCTTTTTCGGTTCGCTGACCACCCTGGCCCTCGTTCTCCTGATTGTGTTTGCGGTGCGCGGCATTTTGGCCTGGACGGTATTTGGCGGCTTGTTCAACAACAACGCCGAGGAGGTAGCCCAACTAGAAAAAGCCACGCCGGGGGCGGTGTGGGGTATTGTCGGGGCTAACCTCAAACTCTTTGCGGTGGGGCAGTATCCCTCGGAGGTGATCTGGCGGGTGTGGCTTTCGCTGGGGGTGGTGCTGGTGCTGGCCTGCCTCAGCCTGCTGGCCTGGAACTTCGGCTCACCTCTGAAAGCCTGGCGCAAGCCGTTGGTATGGGGCTGGCTGGCCTCGTTGGTGGTTATCTATGTGCTCCTGGCCGGAATCCCCGGCAGCGAAGCCGGGCTGCTGCAAGAGGTGTCAACCAAGCGCTGGGGCGGCTTCCTGCTGACGCTGGTCATCTCAGTTATTGGGATTGTAGTTTCGTTCCCCATCGGCCTGCTGCTGGCCCTGGGCCGGCGCAGCACGACTCGCGGTGTGCCCTGGTTATGGTTGTGGGGAGCAGTTGGCCTGAGCCTGTATTGGCTTTTGGGTAATTTTCCGGGGGAGGAAACCACCTGGAATATTCCTCTTATCTTCCGCGACCCGCCGGTATGGGCCGTTACCCTCTCGCCGCTCATGCAAGCCTCGGTGCAGATGGCCTTGATCGTTGGTTTATGTTTGATTATCAGTCGCTACCTCAAGGGGAACCTGATCCGGGCCTTTTGCGTGGCCTACATCGAGCTGATCCGGGGCGTGCCTTTGATCACGGTGTTGTTTATGGCCCAGGTGATGCTGCCTATTTTTCTGCCTCGCGGCGTCAATGTGGATAATCTGCTGCGGGTGATTGTCGGCGTGATTCTGTTTAGCGCGGCCTACCTGGCCGAGAATGTGCGCGGCGGTTTGCAGGCCATTCCCAGGGGCCAGTATGAGGCGGCGGCGGCCATCGGCTTAAGCACGGCCCAGGCGATGCGCTTGATTATCCTGCCTCAAGCATTGCGAGCGGTCATCCCGGCCCTGGTGGGGCAATTTATCAGCCTATTTAAAGATACCTCGCTGGTGGCGATTGTGGGCCTGTTTGACCTGTTGGGCATCGCCCAAGTAGTGGTGGCCCAGCCGCAATGGTTTGGCCTGCAGCGAGAGACCTTTGCTTTTGTGGCGATTGTCTATTGGGTGTGCGCTTTCTCAATGTCCAGCGCCAGCCGGCGGCTGGAACGGAAGTTGGGTGTGGGGAAGTTTTAGCAGGGTTGCAGGGTAGCAAGTAGCAGGGTTGCAGGTAGCAAGGTTGCAACTCTGCTACTTTGCAACTCTACCACTTTGCAACTTTGCTACTCTTGAGTTAAAAGAGGCTAAGAGGGGGAACAGGTCACGATGGCATCAGGCAACGACATCATCATTTGCAACGATGTGCATAAGTGGTACGGCGAATTCCACGCCCTCAAGGGCGTTACTATAACGGTTAAAGAGGGGGAGGTGGTGGTCATTATCGGGCCGTCCGGCTCCGGCAAATCCACCTGGATTCGCACCATCAACCGGCTGGAAGAGCATCAGCGCGGCCAAATTATTGTGGACGGCACCGAACTCAACAACGACTTGCGCAATATCCAGGAAATTCGGCGCGAGGTGGGCATGGTCTTCCAGCAGTTCAACCTCTTTCCTCATTTGACCGTGCTCCAAAACATCACCCTGGCCCCAATCCACGTGCGCAAGTGGTCGCGGGAGCGGGCCGAGGAAATTGCCATGCAGCAGTTGGCCCGCGTAAAAATCCCGGAGCAGGCCAACAAATATCCCGGCCAGCTTTCCGGCGGGCAGCAGCAGCGGGTGGCGATTGCCCGCGCCCTGGCCATGCAGCCCAAGATTATGCTCTTTGACGAGCCTACCTCGGCCCTTGACCCGGAAATGATTAAAGAGGTGCTCGACGTGATGCAGGAACTGGCCGAATCGGGGATGACCATTGTGGCCGTGACTCACGAGATGGGCTTTGCCCGCAACGTGGCCAATCGTATTGTCTTTTTTGACCAGGGCGCTATCGTTGAGGAGAAGCCGCCCAAAGATTTCTTTGCCAACCCCGAACACGAGCGCACCAAACTTTTCCTCAGCCAGATTTTGCATCATTAAGGAACCGCTCAGTAATAATTTTTCCCTTTTCGTTGGCGTTGTTGGTAATTGGTTATTGGCAAATTACTAATAACTATTTACCAATAACGTCTTTTGTCGCTCCGCTACTTTTCATGTTACCCCCTCATGACCAAAACTAATTCACCATTCGCCATTCGCCATTCATCAGAGCCGAAGGCCCCCTATGGGTTCGCCATTCTGCTGATCTTTGCCCTGGCTTTTGCCCTGAATCTCTCCGGGCTGGCGGCCGACAATCTGTGGGAAGACGAAATTTTTACCGCTCTCTTTGCCAGCCGTTCTCCCGCCGAGGTGATTCGCTGGACCGCCAACGACATCCATCCGCCGCTGTATTACCTGCTGGCCGGGGCCTTTACCCGGCTAACCATCCCGCTGGGTAACACCGATGCGCCCACCCCCGCCTCCGATTGGCTGTGGCGCTTTCCTTCGGTCATGGCGGGAGTCCTGACGGTGGTTATAACCTGCAAATTAGCGACTCAATGGTCAATGGTCAATGGTCACGCCTCACGCCTCCTCGCTTCCGCGGCGGCTCTGCTCCTTGCCCTGGCCCCCATCGCCATCAAATACAACCAGGAAGCCCGCATGCATGCCTTGTTTATGTTTTTGGCGGCCCTGTCTACCTGGCTGTTTTTTAGAGCTATGGCCCGCCCGCAGCGCCGGACTCGCTGGCTGGCCTACACCCTGGCCCTGACCGCCACCATCTACGCCATGTACTTTGGTTTCTTGATTTTGGCCGCGCATGCAGCCTATTTTGGATTTACGATTTACGATTTACGATTTACAAACCTGCCAAAAGTTCGCAGAGCAGACTCCCCACCCTCAAATCTCAAATACCCAGAGGGCACGCTGTCCCTAATTACCAATTTGCCAAAGGCACGCAAAGCGCAATTACCCATTATTGGCTTCAGCACCTCCATCCTTGTGACCTTTCTCCTTTACGCTCCTTGGTGGCCGGTGTTGTTCAATATTTTGCGTAAACGGGCGGCGGTGGGCGCGATTGAGGGCGGGGTCGGTTCGCCCCTGAGTTTTATCCCCAGTGTGATTCGGGCGCTCGGCCCGCTGCCGGAGCCGGCAGCCTGGGGCTTTTTGGCCTTGTTTGTGCTTGGCGTTATCCTGCTGGCTCGTCGGAATGGGCCGCTGGCCGCCTTTGCCGCCCTGTGGCTGGCTTTGCCTGTCGCCCTGCCCCTCTTCTTGGGCGACCCGCGCGCCTTGCAGTTTCGTTATGCCTTTGTCTTGCCGGTTTATGTGGTGGTGATTGCCTATGCGGTAGAGCGAATGGGCGAATGGGCGAATGGGCGAATGGGCGAGTCGTCCTCCAACGTTTCAACCTTCCAATCTCCAATCTCCAATCTCCTAACTTATTTCCTCTGGCTGCTCGCCACGCTCTCCTTCATCGCCACCCTGGGCATTTACCGGCAGGTCAAACCGGATTGGCGGGATGCGGCGGCCTACCTGGAGCAGCATACCACCCCTAACGACCTCATCCTCACCGGGCCGTTGTGGGACGAGGGGCGTTTTATTGATTATTACTATAACGGTCAGGCTCAACTTTTGACACCAGCGGTCATGCTGACTAATATTCAGGAACGGGCCGAAACCTTGCGGCGCACCGGCGGGCGAGTCTGGGCGGTCAACCGCTTTGCTCCGGCCGAGTCGGCCGCCATCAAAAACATTGCTTTTCCCGGTGTGGTGGTCTCTGAACCTAAGCTGGCGGTGTATGAACCGGCCATTTTAACGGCGGCGGCGCTCGACCTGGCCCGGCAGGCCGTGGAAGCGGCTTATCCCTGGGCGGCAGAGATGGAAGCGCAGGGCGTGCTCAACCCCGACCCACGCACGGCCAAAGCGGGTGCGCTGCGGGCCTGGGGCGACGCGCTGGTGGCCGCCGGTCGCCCACAAGAGGCGGTAGCGCCCTACCAAACGGCGGTAGACATCTTTCCGGGCTGGGTCAACGGCTATCTGGCCCTGGCCGAAACGCAGGAATCGCTCGGCAATTGGCAGGCGGCAGCCGAAGCTTACCGCCAGGCCGTAGCCTATAATCTCAACTGGCGCGGCCCCATCGCCGATGAGGCGGCGGATTTGGTTGGCAAGGGTCAATGGATTGAGGCTATCAAGCAGTATCATCAAATAATAGAGGCCAAGTAGCATGGTTACAGAGTAACAAAGTAGCAAGGTTGCAGGGTTGCAAGGCCAGCTCCCTATTTCCTGCTACCCTGCTGCTTGCTACCCTGTTATCTTGAAAAATGAACCGTAAACAACTGCTCAATCTACTCAAAATCCTGGTCAGCGTTGGACTGCTGATTTTTATCTTCAGCACCATTGACCTGCCCGCCTTTCTGGAAGCGGTGGGTCGAGCCAATCTGTGGTGGTTGCTGGCGGCGCTGGCAATCATGCTGCTGGGGGTGATCATCCGGGCCTGGCGCTGGCAAATTTTGCTAGACGCTATTGGGGTGCCCGTCCCCCTGACCGAGTTAACCAACATCTATTTTATCGGTTTTCTGTTCAATAACCTTTTGCCCAGCGGCCTGGGCGGCGACGCTATGCGCATCGTTGAGTTAAGCCGCCACGCCGAACACATCTCCGACGCCGTAACCAGCGTGGTGGTAGACCGCTTCTTGGGCCTGTCGGCGCTGCAGGCCATTGCGTTGATAGCTCTGCTGGCCGATTGGCAGGCCGTCCCGGCGGCGGTGGCCTATTTTACCATCGCTATTTTTATCGGCGGCCTGGTTTTTGGTTTCTTATTGGTCAACCGCCGGGTTTATCAGGCGGTATGCGCCTTATTGGCCCCGTTGAGCCACCTCACCCGCATCGGCCTGGTTGGCCAGGGGGTTAAAATTATCAGCAGTTTGGCCCAATCGTTTCAACGTTATCCGGGGGGAGCGTTGGGCCGGTCTTACCTGGTTTCAATCATCTTCAATTTGTCCCTCATTGCCATGAACGTGTGTATTGGCCTGGGCTTAGGGGCCAGGGCCAGTTTAACGCACTATGCAATTTTTGTGCCCATTACCTCCATCGTGCTGCTCATCCCCATAAGCTTTGCCGGCCTGGGCGTGCGCGAGGGCGCCTATCGCCAGTTGTTTACCCAGGTGGGCGTGCCCGGTGAAATCGCCGTAGCCATGTCGCTGTTGGTGTATGTCATCGGTAATATTTGTACCGGCCTGATTGGTGGAGTGATTTACCTGCTGCGCAGCGCGGCCGGGGTGGTTTCGGAGAAAGGATAAGTATGACCCATTATCAAGCGCCGGCTCAAGAGCTGGCAGCCCCCGCCGCCGTAGTGGAAGGCCATCCCCAGTTGAGCATCATTTTGCCCATTTTCAATGAGGAAGAAAGCCTGCCTCATTTGTTAGAAGAATTGACCCCGACTTTGGAAGCAACCGGCCGCACTTTTGAGATTATCTGTGTGGATGACGGCAGCCGCGATAACAGCTTTGTCGAGCTGAAAAAGCTGCGAGAAACCGATGGCCGGGTGCGGATTGTGCGCTTCCGGCGCAATTTTGGGCAAACCGCCGCTTTTGCCGCCGGTTTTGACCGGGCGCGCGGCGAGATTGTCATCACGATGGACGCCGACCTGCAAAACGACCCGGCCGATATTCCCAAGCTGCTGGCCAAGATTGACGAGGGCTACGATGTGGTCAGCGGCTGGCGGGTTAAACGCTGGCGTGAGGGCGTCAAGGTCTTTTTGACCCGCAAGATTCCTTCGGCCACCGCCAACTGGCTCATCTCGACCGGCACGGGCGTGCCGCTGCATGATTACGGCTGCGCCCTCAAGGCTTACCGCACCGAGGTGGTCAAAAGCATCAATTTATACGGCGATTTGCACCGTTTTATTCCCGCCATTGCCAGCTATTATGGCGTTACCGTCGCCGAAGTGCCGGTAAATTATCGCTCGCGCCAGTTTGGGCGCAGCAAATATGGCATTGGCCGCATTACCAAAGTGCTGCTTGACCTGCTGACGGTGCGCTTTTTGCTCAGCTACTCCACCCGTCCTATCCAGATTTTTGGCATGATGGGCCTGGGGTCGTTGGGACTGGGGGTGATTCTGGGGATTTATCTGTCGTTTCTTAAGCTGATGTACGGCACCGCCCTGGCCGAGCGGCCTTTGCTGTGGCTGGCGATCCTGCTGGTGATGATTGGGGTGCAGTTTATCACCATGGGGCTGCTGGCCGAGATGATTGCGCGCACCTATCACGAAAGCCAGAACAAGCCTATTTACACGGTGCGAGAAGAACTGGGGTAAGTTGCCAGCCGCAATTAGCTTAAATGGTGGGGAAGGTTTTCAGTCTGCCTGGCCCCGCAATAGTGCGTTCAAAACAATGTGCAGCAGTACCAGCACCGGCGGGCGGTACTCCGGGCGAATCGGCTGGAAATCCTCATCGCCGGGCCAGGCCTGGATGGCCTCTTTCAGAAAGCGGGCCAGTTCCGGTTCCGGGTGAGTTTCAACCTCAAGCAGGTCTAAATTCGGATGCATGGGGTCATCCTGCCCGGCAAAGGGCTGCTCTACCTCGGTGGTGGCAGCGTCAATATCGTCCCAGGTGAGCGGGCGCAGTGGTCCGCGCTGCTGGTTAAGGGCCTGCCACAGCACCACCCCAATGTAAAAAATGTGGCCGGCTTCGGCCTCGCTCAGGTGCATCTCCTCTTCCAGGCCAAAAGGAAGCTGATCCAATTCGTATAGATAATAGCGAAGCACCGGCTGTTCGGCCTCCATCTGGTCGGTCAGAACCGAAGGATTCTGGAACGCCAGCCGAGTCACCTCTTGCATGGTAGCTTCAATGACAGCACGGGAAATATGTTTAGCCATGCGCAACCTCCAGGCGTTAATCCACCTTTGTATAATTTGCCGGTGTTGGGTTTATTGATTAAAGCTCTAACATGGCTTTAACGACGCCGCTTTGGGGATCCAGCCAGCCTGAAAATTGGGTGATAATTTCTTGGGGTGAGACGCGCCGGGTAATCCAGGGAGTTAGATTGACCTGGCCGGCTTCGAGAGTTTGGATAACCCAGTCAAAATCCTGGCGGGTTGCATTGCGGCTGGCCAGCAAGGTCATTTCGCGCCGGTGAAAGTCAGGGTCGTGAAAGGTAATATCGCCCGGAAAATGGCCCACATAAACCAGTTTGCCCCCATGCGCCACATATTCAAAAGCCTTCATCATAGATTTGGGGCTGCCGGTGGCGTCAAAAACGGTGGTAGGCAGTTCGCCGGCCAGGCTCTCGCGTAGCCGGCCAATCGTATCCCCCCGGCCGTCAATAAGCCCGTCAACGGGCAGATGACGCCGGCAAAATTCAAGGCGCGGGTTGCTCAACTCCAGCATGACTACCCTGGCGCCGGCCAGGTGCGCATACAGGCTGACCCCCAGGCCGATGGGGCCGGCCCCAATCACCAATACCTGCTCTTCCGGTTTCAGGCCGGCTCGCCTGACGGCATGCGCCCCGATGCACAGCATCTCAACCAGGGCCAGGTGATCCAGCGGCAGCGTCTCAGATTTGATGAGCGTATCTGCCGGTACGGTGATCCACTCCCGCATGCCCCCATCGCAGTGCACCCCCAACACCTGCATATGTTCGCAGCAGTTGGTTTTGCCCTGGCGACAGGCCTGGCAGCGACCGCAGTGCAGGTAAGGAATCACGCAGCAGCGGTCGCCCGCCTTAAAGCCTAAATCAAGGGCGGCCTGGCCCAGGGCTACCACTTCAACCCCCAATTCGTGGCCCAGCACCCGCGGATAGCTAAAGAAAGTTTGGTTGCCGGCAAAAGCGTGCAAATCGGTGCCGCAAATGCCAACCCGCCGGACGTGAACCAGGGCTTCGTCGGGGCCTGGTTGGCCCGGCGGTTCGGTTTCGGTTAGGCGCAGCGTCCCCGGTTTGTCAAGGATAATTGTTTTCATCTATTTACCTCAGGCCATAAAATTCAACGGCCGTCTGGCCCATAACTTTTTCCTGGGCCTGGCCGGGAAGCTGGCGCAGGTATTCCAGCACCAGCGCCGCCACCTGCTCATACGAGCCGGAGAGGGTACAGACCGGCCAATCGGAGCCGAACATCAACCGGTTGGGGCCAAAACAGTCAAACACTACCTCCAAGTAGGGGTAAAAATCTGCCGCCTCCCATGCACCCCAGGCCGCTTCGGTGACCATGCCGGATATTTTACAGTAGACGTTCTCACATTGGGCCAGGGCTTGCAGGTCGCTATCCCAGGGTGAGCGAGCTTTAGTTTTGATAGCGGGCTTGGCAATGTGGTCAACCACAAATTTTTGGCCGGGAAACTGTTTGACCACCTCCAGGGCGACGGGCAGGTGGCGGGGAAAAAGGAGCAGGTCATAGGTTAAATTAAAATCGCGCAGCAGGGCCAGGCCGCGCAAAAATTCGGGTTGCAGCATAAAATAATCATCCGGCTCATCATGCACCACGTGCCGCACTCCCTTCAATTTGGGGTGGTGGGCGTAAGTTTCTAACTGCGCCCGCACCTGGGGCGATCTCAAATCAACCCAGCCGACCACGCCTTTGATAAAATTGTACCGGCCGGCCAGCTCTAGCAGCCATTCGGTTTCCTGGAGATTCTGGCGGGCCTGCACTGCCACCGTTCCCGCAATGCCGGCCCGCTCCAGCAGCGGAGCTAAATCTTGGGGCAGGAAATCTTTCTTCAAGATTGCCATCGAGTCGTTCATCCAGACATGCTCCGCCGGATTGTAATGCCAAAAATGTTGGTGGGAGTCGATTCGCATGCTGTCTTTTCCTTTTACCTGGGCGCAAAACCGGCAGTTAATTGTTCTCCGGCCGGCCGACGTTCCAGGTTTTGTTTTGAACCGGCTTTAAAATTTCTTGCACCGCCGGCAGCAGCTCTTCATCCAGCGGCTCTTCTAGCCAGGCCACATTTTGACGAATATTGTGGGGGTTGGCTGTGCCCACCAGGGTAGTATGAATGTGGGGGTTGGCCAGGGCAAACTGCATCGCCAATTTGGCAATATCCACGCCCTGGCTGCGGCAGTAAGCGGCAGCTTGGGCGCACACTTGTTTGATGTCTGGGGTGGCCGGGTGCCACTCCGGCGTGCCCCGGTTGGTCAGCAGGCCCATGCCCAGCGGTGAGGCGTTGATGAGGCCGATTTGTTTGGCTTGCAGAGCCGGGATCAACTCGGCCAGCGAGGTGTCTTGCAGGGTGTAATGGCAGTAAGAGAGGATCGTGTCAATTTCGGCCCGCTCCTGCACGTAGCGAAAGATTTTTAGGGGTAAGCCGGTAATCCCCACAAAGCGCACTTTACCCTGGGCTTGAACCTGGCGCAAGGCGGGCAGGGTTTCATTGACCACCTGGTCCAAAGAGCCAAACTCGATGTCGTGGCACTGGATCAGGTCAATGTAGTCGAGGCCAAGCCGGGTTAAACTTTCGTCCACGCTGGCGATAACCCGTTTGGCCGAAAAATCAAACACATCCTCGCCGTAGCGGCCCACTTTGGTAGCCAGGTAGTAGCGGTCGCGGGACACTCCCTTGAGGGCCTGGCCCAACACCGTTTCGGCCCTGGTCAAACCGTAAAACGGTGAAACATCAATAAAGTTGATCCCCAAATCCAGCGCGGTATGCACCGTGCGGATGCCCTCGGCCTCGTCTATGGGCCGGAACACGCTGCCCAGCGATGATGCCCCAAAACTCAACACCGACACCTTTAAGCCGGTTTTGCCTAAAAGACGATACTCCATGCTTAAACTCCTACAAGCGATTATAATCAGCCCGGCCAATTTTTCAATTCTCACA